>JALWOO010000799.1 GCA_027083485.1 Amylibacter sp.
GCTTACGGCGCGATCTTTCCTGTCTATTTATTGTGCAAATCCGGTATTACATGCCTCCAAAATGGGCGAATGGCGCTTTTATGGGCAAATTTACCGCCTGAAAGTCAATTAGGCTGCAAGTTCGCCTTGATCCGCCGAAACATCTCGCCATAGCGCCACAGCAGCAAAACACCGGCCACACCCAGCCCGATCACCAGCCCCATCCAGACCCCTTGCGCGCCAAATCCCGCATGAAATCCCAGCCAATAGCCGCTGGGCATGCCCAATATCCAATAGGCAATCACCGCAATGATCATCGGGGCGGTGGTGTCCTTGATCCCGCGCAGCAGCCCCAGCGCCACAACCTGCGTGGCATCGACGATCTGAAACGCCGCTGCCGCCAGCATCAAGGAGGTGCCGATGCGGATGATCTCTGCTGTTTGGGTTTCACCGCTGCGGATAAACAGCGCAATCAGTTGCTCCGGAAACAACAGGAAAATCGTGACGGTCATCAGCGACACGCCCACCCCCATCAGGATGGCCACAACCGACGCCCGCCACAAGGCCTGTGGATCCTTGCGCCCGAGCGCATTGCCCGCGCGAATGGTGGCCACATTGGAAATCCCCAGCGGGATCATAAAGCTGAGCGCCGAAATCTGGATCACAATACCATGGGCGGCAAGCGGCACAGTGCCAAGCCAGCCAACCATCAGGGCTGTGCCCGAAAACAGCCCCGATTCCGCCAGCAGCGTAAAGCCGATCGGCAGGCCCAGACGGAAGACTTCGTTAAAGGCGGGCCAATCGGGCCGCAAAGGATTGCGAAACAGATCAAAGCCGCGAAAATCCTTGCCCAGACCGGCATACAGCAGCAAAAACAGGCAGCTTACAACGGTTGTCAGCAGGGTCGCCAGCGCTGCCCCTTCGGCCCCCATTTCCGGCATGCCGAAATTGCCGAATATGAACGCATAGTTGAACACCACATTGGCACCGGCACCCACAAGCGTCGCCGCCAGCACCACACCGGCCCGTTCCAGCGCGCTAAAGAAAGAGCGCAGCAACATGATCAGCAAGCCCGGCACAATCGCCCAGGCCGCAATATCCATGTAATCACCGGCAACGGCCGCAAGCCCGGGATCCTGTTTCAGCAGCAAAAGCAGGTTTTCCATGTTCAACAATGGCACCAGCATGATCGCACAATAGAGAAACACCAGCCAGCCGCCCATGCGCACCGAGCGGCGCACCTGTGCCGGTTCATCCGCCCCAAGCGCGTTTGCTGCCATGGGCATCACCGCAATGCCGATCCCTGCCCCGAAAATAAAGAACAGAAAATAGGCACTGGTGGCCAGAACCACAGCCGCCAGACCTTCGACAGAATACCACCCCATCATCACCACATCGGTGGTATTGGTGAGCATTTGCGTCAGATGGCTGCCAACCAGCGGCAGGCCAAGCTTGGCCGAAGCGCGAATATGATCCCCCCAGCTGCGCGCGGGTGTTTGTTTGCGGGTCATGGTGTTCCGAGGTGCTGAGCGGGCGTGCCCGCGACTGAATTATCGGCCCACAAGATCAAACCTGCGACAAAATTGCAAGGGGTGTGTTTTCTTTGACAAATCCGGCGCGGCATTGTTCACTGAAGGGCAAAGGGGGATTGGTAAATGCTGTTATTATTGCGGTATCTGGGTTTATTTGTTTTGTCTATTGTGCTGATTTTATTGACAGTTGTGCCAACGGATTCCGGCCCGTCCAGTACAATCGACCTCTGGATACGGGCGTTATACGTGCCGATTTACCTGTGCCTTGCGGTTTTTCTGATGACCAGTTTTCGCCCTGTGACCTTGCGGAAAAAACTGAAACAGACGCCGAACCGGCTGGATGATTTGCATCTTTGGCTGGCCCCTTTGATGGTGTTACTGGCTTTTTTATGGGCGGATTTTGTCTTGGCGGGCATGCTGGCGGTCGCGGGGTTTGCAGAAAGCCATCCGTTTTACTATCTCGGGCTTTTGCTCGGGGGCAGTGCGCTGGCCGTCTGGATGGCCACGCGCGTGCGGCAGGCCTTTTTTATTGGCGCTTAGGGTCAGCCCGTTTATCAAGAGAAAACCGCGCCAGAACCCCGTTGTGATCCGACCCCAACAGGGGCAGGTTTTCCACGGTTCCCGTATTGGGGGCGGAAATCAGCACGTGATCAATAGGCAGCGGAAACACCCGTTTCAGCCACAGCGTGCTGTTGATATACCCGATCCGGTTCAAATCCCCCGTCTGTTCTATTCTGGTAACAGTGCCGGACCAGGGCACCATATTGAAATCTCCGGCAAGGATTTTCAGCCCGTTCAGCCTGCCGAGTTTCGGCAAGAAATCCGCAACCTGTCCGGCCTGCTCAAACGGATAGGGCCAGTGCAGATGCACCGACACCACCCACACCGGCCCATCCGGCGTGCGCAGTTGCACAGCGGCCATGCCTTGATTGTCAAAACAGGTTTCACTGCCCGCTATCACCGGCCAACGCGCCGCGATTGCCACACCGCCAACGGTGCCAAACGGGCAAACCAGCTGGGTCGGGTATTCTTTTGCCAGCGTTTTCAAAAGCGCCTTATGGGGGATTGTAACCTCTTGCAGAGTAATGAAATCCGGCATTCGGGTTTGAATATCCTGCGCCATCGCGCCGATGGTCTGATTGCGAAAAGACAGGTTTTTTTGGTACAGGCTGTATCGGGCGGATTTGTTGGGCGTATCCGGAAAAGCGTGCAGTAAAATCGGCAAGGCCGCGCCCGCCCCGAGCGCGATCATCATCAGCGCGTATTTGCGCGGCCAAAGTGGCAGGAACACCGCCCCGACAAGCACACAAATGCC
>JALWOO010000800.1 GCA_027083485.1 Amylibacter sp.
GCATCCAGAAATGCCACATGGCTTTGCCAAAGCTGGCACCTTTCCATTGCATGGCTTCCGGAAAGAACGGCTTATCGCCATAAAACACATAGAGCATAAAGAACGAGGCCACGACCACCATGGGCAGCCCGAGTGCACGATAGGTGGCGATCAGAACGATGCACAACCCGACAGCCGAAGCAATCAAATCGCCGGTTGTGGGCAGGCCGGAACGGTCTGCAATTGCCGATGCATTCACCAGCAGATAGAATGTTGCGCCAACTCCGCCCGCGGCCAGTAGCCAGTCATACCAGGGAATGTGCTTGCGCGAGGAGCTTTTGAATAGCGGAAAGGCGATGCAGGCCATCACCAGACCGAAAGCAAGGTGAATGATGCGTTCCTGGCCGGATGTGACATAAATAAAGTTCATGCCCAGTTGTTGCGCCAGAATCGAAGGCAAAGGCGAGGCGTTGAATACCTGCAAGATTGCCCAGACAAGGGCCACACCGGTAATAAACTTACCTTGCCAATTGTCGGGGGACCGTGCGCCGACATCCAGTTCGGCTACAAAATCCCGGGTTTCAGAGTCCGCAGCCGGACTCCCTGTTTGATTGTCTGACATCTACGTCTCCCTATCCCTGATTTTTCAGGTGTATGTATTATGATATTTCTTGAAAATAGCGAGGCGGGCAGGAAAGCCCGCCTCTTTTTCAGTAATCCGGTGGCGGATTAGTCCATCAGACCCAGCTCTTTGTACGCACGGATCGCACCGCGGTGCAGAGGTGCGGACAGGCTGTCGTGGATCATTTCCTGTGCTTTCAGGTGTGCAAACGCAGGGTGCAGTTTGCGGAACTCGTCCAGATTGCCCAGAACGGCCTTGGCCACCTGATAAACAGCTTCTTCGGAAACATCGGCAGATGTTACGAATGTTGCGCCCACACCAAAGGTCTGGATGTCATCAGGGTTGCCCGGATACATGCCGCCCGGAATGATGGCTTTACGATAGTAAGGCTTCTCGGCAACCAGCTTGTCGATTTCCGGCGAAACAGCCGGAACAATAACCGCATCACAAGAGGCCACAGTTTCCTGTGTCAAACCGGATGGGTGACCCACCAGCCAGAAATAACCGTCGATTTTGCCATCACACAGAGCGCCGGCAGTTTCAGCGGATTTCATTTTTGTGGCCAGCGCCAGATCGGAGCGTTTCCAACCCAGTGTTTCCTCGATTACCTGCCATGTACCCTGAGTACCGGAACCGTCGTTACCGATGTTAAAGCGTTTGCCTTTGATGTCGGTGATGTTCTTGATGCCGCTGTCGCGACGGGCAAGAATGGTTACAGGCTCGGCGTGAACCGAAAACACAGCGCGCAGTTTTTTGAACGGGCCGGCGTCCTTGAACTTGGATGTGCCGTTATAGGCGTGGTACTGCCAGTCAGACTGGGCAACGCCGAATTCCAGCTCACCCGCACGCAATGTGTTGATGTTGTAGATCGACCCGCCGGTGGATTCTACGGAGCAACGGATGCCGTGCTCTTTGCGGTTTTTGTTGACCAGACGGCAAATCGCGCCACCTGTTGGGTAGTAAACCCCTGTCACGCCACCGGTGCCGATGGATACGAACTGCTTTTCAGCAGCCATGCCCATGCCGGCGGTCATTACGAGCGCCGTCGTTGCGGCTACTATTTTGGTAAACTTCATGTGTTTCTCCCTTTGAAGTTTGCGGTAAAATTCTTGCTTTGCCACAGCATTGCAAAAAGATTCTGGAATGTGAATAAATAACTAATGTTTTTGTTAAAACGCACCATGGTAGTCGTTTTTATCAATTCGGCAGGCCAGAATCGTAAAGCTTGTGCGGTTTTCCGCCCTTTTTATTGCGTCTTCCAGTTGTGCTGATTCGGTTATCCATGCGCCATGTCCCCCGTATGCGGCGGCCAGTTTGACAAAATCAGTACTGCCAAAGCTGACTCCGGTGGCGGGGAGTTGCATAGCGGATTGCTTGCGCCCGATCAGGGTAAGGGCATTATCCACCAATACCACGATGGTCAAAGGCAGCCCCATGTCGCGCAGGGTTGCCAGATCGCCGGCGGTCATATCCAGTCCGGCATCGCCAACCACGGCCACCACATGCGTATCGGGGGCGGCACGTTTATACCCCGTCGCCAGCGGCACGGCGACACCCATGGTGCAAAATGCAGCGGATTGCAAAATCTGGCAGGGGCGATCCGCATGAAACATTTGTGAAAACAATATTCGGTGTGCGCCGCTATCCACGGTCACAACAGCATCCTTGCCCAGATGTTTGTCGAGCGTATCAAAGATTGCATGTGGCCCCCAAATGCCACGCGCGGCAAAAGCCTGAGCCAATGCCGCGCGTGCAAGTCCGGGCTCCCCTCCCGACCAGATATCATTTGACGATACTTTTAGGCTTAAAGCAAGCTTTTTTGTTGCAAGGGCCACATCGCCCACAACCCGAAGGCTTGATCCGTGCATGCCGTGCTCGGCCTGTGCATGGCAAAATTCCAACGCGTTTTCGGCTTTCCACGGGCGAGTCCAGTCGGATCGCATTTCAATCGGGTCATATCCCAGCAACACCACGCAATCCGATTGCGCCAGCAGCGGCAGGATTGTTTTGTCAGACAGGGGCGACAGCCCGTGCCCGCCAAGGCAATTGGGGTGGTCTTCGGGAATAATACCCTTGGCCTTGTAGGTGGTGATTACCGGAATATCGCGGGTTTCGCTCAACTCCAGAATGGCGGCACCGGCACCGTGCAGCACCGCGCCGATACCGGCCAGAATGATCGGGCGCTCGGCCTTTTGCAGGCGTTCAACCGCATGGGCCAGC
>JALWOO010000801.1 GCA_027083485.1 Amylibacter sp.
GCGTTGATTGTGATCCTTGGCGGCAATGATTTCCTGCGCGGCATTGATCCGGCGGTGAGCCGTTCAAACCTTGCGGCGATCCTGCAAGAGGCGCAAAAACGCGATCTGCCCGTGTTGCTGGTGGGGATGCCTGCGCCGCGCAACTTTGGGCCGGAATACCGGCAGGCGGTAGAACAGCTCTATCCGCAACTGGCAGCGGAATTCGGGGTTTTGTACTACCCGAACTTTTTTCAGCCGGTGATGTCAGAGGCCGGATTTCCCGATCCCGCCTATTTGCAGGCAGACGGGCTGCATCCCAACGCCAAAGGGGTTGCGCGGATTGTGGCAGGGATCGGTCCCAAGGTGCTGGAACTGCTGAAGATCAAATAGGTGCTTTGAGAATGGCGCAAAATGGGTATAGTCGGGGGATGCTTCGATTTAATAAAGAAAAAAACACCCAATGAATTCAACTCTGCCAATTATCGAAGCCGTCAATCTGGACAAGTATTATGATAAGTTTCAGGCGCTGAAAGATATCAATTTTTCGGTCAAGCCGGGCGAACGTGTGGTGATTTGCGGCCCTTCCGGATCCGGCAAATCGACATTGATACGCTGTTTCAACGGGTTGGAATTTCACGACGCGGGCAAACTGATCGTGGACGGGATCGAGGTTTTCGAAGGCTCCAAACAAATCCGCAAGCTGCGTCAGGAAGTGGGCATGGTGTTTCAGCAATTCAACCTGTTTCCACACCTCAGCGTGTTGGACAACCTGACCATCGGCCCGATCCGCGTGCGCAAAATGAGCAAGCCGGATGCAGAGGAACTGGCGCGTAAATATCTGGACAAGGTGCATATCCCCGAACAGGCCGACAAATTTCCCGCCCAGCTGTCCGGTGGTCAGCAGCAACGGGTGGCGATTGCGCGTTCCCTGTGTATGGAGAGCCGGATTATCCTGTTTGACGAGCCGACCTCGGCGCTGGATCCTGAAATGATCAACGAGGTTCTGGACGTGATGGTGGAACTGGCCGACACCGGCATGACCATGGTTTGCGTGACCCATGAAATGGGATTTGCCCGCAAGGTAGCCGATAAAATGGTGTTCATGGAGGCCGGTCAGATCATTGAAACCGCGCCGCCGTCCGAATTTTTTACCGCCCCCAAAACCGAACGCTGCCGGTTGTTCCTCGATCAGATATTGGCACATTAGATGTCGACACCACCCCCCTATACCCCGCCAAAACCGCCGTTTCTGGTGCGGCTGTTTGACGGTGTTTTGCTGTCGGTGATGCTCTATGTCGCGGTGATCGGGGGCATCGTTTACGTGGCCTATAACGGCTCGCAGGCAATGGGCTATAACTGGCAATGGTATCGGGTGCCGCAGTATTTTTACCGGCTCACGGACGACGGGTTCCAGTGGGGTGAAATCATGATCGGGTTGGTGAAAACCCTGCAGCTGTCGGCCACAGCATTCGGCATTGCGCTGGCGCTGGGCCTGCTGGTGGCGCTGTTGCGGCTGTCCGGCCTGCTGGTCGGGTCCGCTGTGGCGCTGGTGTTTCTGGAAATCGTACGCAACACGCCGCTTTTGGTGTTGTTGTATCTGTTTTATTATGTGCTCGGACCGATATTCGGGCTGGACCGGTATTGGGCCAGCATCCTGTGTCTGGCGGTTTACCATGCGGCGCTGATTTCGGAAATCTTTCGCGCGGCCATCAATGCGGTGCCCAAAGGCCAGTGGGAGGCGGCAAAATCCATTGGCATGGGGCAGGCGCAGGCCTATCGCTATATTGTGCTGCCGCAATCGGTGCGGTTCATGCTGCCGCCGATGACCGGCGAAGCCGTGAACATGATCAAAAGCTCTGCCATTGTCAGCGTGATTGCGGTGGCGGAACTGACCACCATGGGGCGCAATATTATTTCCGATACCTATATGAGTTTTGAAATCTGGTTCACCATCGCTGCTGTTTACATGGCGGTGACGCTGATCCTGTCGATTGGCGTTTCCTATGTGGAGAAACGCTATGCCCACCCAGAATAATAAATTTCAACAAGGAGAGTACACATGAAAACCACAAGACGTATGTTTGGCGCTGCTTTGGCGCTGATGGCGGCAACTTCGCTGGCGATGCCGGTTTCGGCACAAAGTGCAACGCAATCGCTGGCGCGCGAAAGCGTGATCGAAAAGATCAAACAGCGCGGGGCGATCAAAATCGGCCTGTCGATTTTCAAGCCTTGGTCCATGCGCGACAAAAACGGTGATCTGATCGGGTTTGAACTGGACGTAGGCCGCAAGCTGGCCGAGGATATGGGGGTCGAGGCCGAATTCGTGCCCACATCGTGGGACGGGATCATTCCGGCGCTGGTGTCGGGCAAGTTCGACGTGATTATTTCCGGCATGACCACCACGCCACAGCGGAACCTGACGGTGAATTTTTCCGAGCCCTATGCGTTTTCCGGCCTGACCATTCTGGCCAACAAGAAACTGGCCGAAGGCTTCAAGCTGGAGGATTACAATTCGCCGGACGTGACCTTTGCCGCGCGGCGCGGGGCGACACCTGCCACGCTGATTGCCAAGATGTTCCCAAAGGCAAAGCTGCTGTTGTTTGACGAGGACGGTGCCGCAACCCAGGAAGTATTGAACGGCAATGCCACCGCGACGATGGCTTCCGAGCCAACCCCGTCAAACGAGGCCCGCCGTTATCCGGATACGCTGATGGTGCCGTTTGACGATACCTACAACGCCACAGGCGAGGCCTTTGCCCTGCGCAAGGGGGATCCGGATGCGCTGAACTTCTTTAACAACTGGATCAATATCCAGTGGTCCAATGGCTGGCTTGAGGAACGCAACGATTACTGGTTCCGGGGCATTGAATGGGCCGATCAGGTCGAACAATAAGAATACCGACAAGACCACTTGAGGGGCGTTTCGCGCCCCTCGACCAAAGGGGGCAGGCTGTGCGCAAACTTTTGAAACGATTGCACTGGATGGATTTCCTGATCCTTGCGGTGATTGGCGTGTTTGCGGGGGTGATCTGGTACCGGATCGAAGGCAGCCTGAATTACCACTGGCGTTGGGAAAAAATCCCCAACTACATAATCCGCTATCACACGGGCAAGGAAAAATGGGTGGCCAACCTGTTGTTGCAGGGCTTGATAACCACCATCCGCATCAGTATTTACGCCAGTATCCTTGCGGTGATCCTTGGCACCATTCTGGGTGTGGCACGCACGGCCAGTAACCTGACCATCCGCATGTTGGCGCGCACCTATCTGGAATTCCTGCGCAACATCCCGCCGGTGGTGGTGATCTTTATCTTTTTCTTTTTTCTGTCCGAACAGATCACGCAGGCGCTGAATATCGAAAGCTGGGCACGCGGCATTGCACGGCAGGAAAACAACGAAATCTGGACGTTTTTCTTTGGCGATATGCGGCGGTTTCCGGCGCTGGTTTCCGGTGTTATTGTGCTGGCCCTGTTCGAGAGTGCCTTTGTCGGGGAAATTGTGCGGGCGGGTATTCAATCGGTAGACAAAGGTCAGCACGAGGCCGCGCGCTCCATTGGTCTGGGCCGTCTGGACGAACTGCGGTTTATCGTTTTGCCACAGGCCATTCGCAAGGTGCTGCCACCTCTGGCGAACCAGTTTATTTCGCTGATCAAGGACAGTTCGATTATCTCGCTGATTTCGGTTCAGGAACTGACCTTTAAAACCGTGGAACTGGTGGCCTCCAGCCGGATGATCTTTGAAGCATGGATCACTACGGCGGCGTTGTATTTCATCCTGTGTTTCGGCCTGTCGATGCTGTTCCGGCGGCTGGAGCATAAAAAATGACTATTGCATTAAAATAAACATATTGCGTGGTGGTGAATTGCGTGATCTGGTGAATTTGAATGGAATCATCAGAGCGGAGCCGCTTTTGTGCAGCCTTTTCCCGTAACCCCCCTGTCGCAAGCCCTCTCCGAAGGGGTGTTGAGCCGTGCCGATCTGCGCGCCTTGATGCAGCGCAGCAACGGGCCGGCCTTGCGGCATCTGGCGATTTGGGTTTTGGTGCTGGCCTGCACCGGCTGGCTGATCCATGTCAGCATGGGCAGCCTGTGGGTCTGGCCGGCGATGTTTCTGCACGGGGTGGTGCTGGTGCATCATTTCTCACTGCAACATGAATGTGTGCATTACACGGTGTTTCGCACCCGTTGGCTGAATGATCTGGCGGGGCATATTTGCGGGCTGATCATCATGCTGCCCCATACGCATTTTCGCTATGAGCATTGCGATCACCACACCTATACACAGCTTGCGGGGGATGATCCGGAATTGATCCCGCTGCCTAAAACCTTTGCGGAATATTTCCTGTACCTCACGGGGTTGCCCTATTGGTGGAACAAATTTGGCGAGCTGTTTATGCATGTGGCCGGAAGGCTGACGGAGGCGGAAAAACGTTTTGTGCCCAAAGTGGCCCATAAAACCGTGATCCGCGAAGCCCGCCTGATGCTGGCGTTTTATCTTCTGGTGATCGGGGCGATGCTGGTTTTCAACTGGTCCGCGCCGCTGTGGTACTGGTTTATTCCGCTGCTGCTGGGCGAACCGGTGATGCGGTTTGTACGGATGACGGAACATGTGGGCCGCCCCACCGTGGCGGCGATGAGCGACAATACCCGCAGCAATCTGGTGTCTTTGCCGTGGCGGTTTTTGTGCTGGAATATGAATTACCACGCCGAACACCATTACGCCTCGTCAATCCCGTTTCACGCGCTGCCCCGCCTGCATGATAAATTGCAGGGGCATATCTTTGTGGAAAAGGGCGGCTATCTGGGCGCGCACCGCGATATCCTTGCGCAGATAAGGGGGCGGCATGGCGGATGAATGGTGCGATGTGCTGGCAGAAGACCAAATGCAAAAAGGCTGGGTGACGCTGGTGGAACATGCGGGTCGCGCGCTGGCGGTTTATGATGCGCCAAGCGGGGTTTATGTGACCACGGCGCGCTGTTCCCATGGCGGGGCCAACCTGTGTGACGGCTATTTTGACGGCCACCTGATCGAATGCCCGCTGCATCAAGGCGCGTTTGATGTGCGTAACGGTTCCCCGATCAGCGCACCGGCCACCCGCCCGATCAAGACATTTCCCGCCCGCCTGTCAGGCGGATTTATACAGATAAAAGGATAGCCGATGCCCGCATGGATCAAGATGATAAGCGATGAGGATGCCAGCCCCGAACTGGCCGAGGTATTGGCGCTGGCACGCACGCCTCATGGCACGGTGGATAATGTGATGCGGGTGCATTCGCTGCGCCCGCAAACCATGCGCGGGCATGTGGTGCTGTATCGCGCAGCACTGCATGATCCGGCCAACACTCTGCCCGAATGGCTGCAAGAGGTGATCGCCTCTTATGTGTCGATCCTGAATGATTGTCCTTACTCATTGGCCAACCACTGGGCCAATGCGCGCCATCTGATCGGGGATCCGGCGCGGGCGGATGCGGTGATTGCGGCGCTTGAGGCGCGCAAACCGGAAACGGTGTTTGACGGGCGCGAACTGGCGCTGTTGCGCTATGCGGAAAAGCTGACCCTGAAACCGGGCGCGATGCAACGCGGGGATGTCGATGCCTTGCGTGCGGCGGGGCTGGAGGATGGCGAGGTTTTGGAGGCCAATCAGATCATCGGCTATTTCAATTACGCCAACCGGCTATTGAACGGTCTCGGGGTAACAACCAAGGGCGATATCGTTGGGTATTACGCCACGGACGAGGAGGAAAAATGATGGCCTATGCACAGGCGCGCAAGACCGATGCGGATGTGATTCCGGTGATCGACATTACGCCGCTGCGGGACGGGTCGGACCCGCAAACGGTGGCCAAGGCGTTGCACGCGGCCAGTCAGGGGCTGGGGTTCATCTATATCAAGGGACACGGCATTGATCCGGCCCTGATCGGCGCGGCGCGGCAGGCTGCCTATCGGTTTTTCCACCGCGCCGATGCGGCCAAAGCGGCGGTGTCGGTTTCGGCCAAACATCGCGGCTGGCTGGGGCAGGGCGGCGCAAAAATGCAGGACGGGGCCAAGCCGGATTTGAAAGAAAGCTTCATCTGGGGCTATCAGGACAGGGCAGGGCAGACGCCGCAGGATCATGCCTTGCGCGGGCCGAACCGCTGGCCGGATGATTTGCCGGAACTGCAGGAAACCGCCATGACCTATTTCAATCAGGCGCATCAGGTGGCGCATCACCTGATGCGGGGCTTTGCTCTGGGGCTGGACCTGCCGGAGGATTTCTTCTTGCGCACAGCGGAAAAACCGCTCAGCCGCGCGTCCTTTGTGTTTTATCCCGAACAGCCCTCTGACATGGGCGCGGATCAGTTCGGTGTCGGACCGCATACGGATTTCGGCGTGCTGACGGTGTTGTGTCAGGATGACGTGGGCGGCTTGCAGGTGCAGGACGTGAACGGCGACTGGATCGAAGCCCCGCCCATTCCCGGCACGCTGATTGTCAATGTGGCCGATCTGCTGGCACGCTGGACTGACGGGGCCTATAAATCAACGCCGCATCGGGTGGTGAACAGTTCGGGGCGTAAACGCCTGTCGCTGGTGCTGGCCTTTGATCCGGACCCTGACACCCTGATTGACGCGCGCGACGTGTTCGGGGCGGACCATATGGCAAGCGCGCCGCCGATAACTTGCGGCGATTATCTGGTCTGGCGGTTCAACAAGGCGTTTTCCTATCGCAAGGAGGGCAAATCATGAGTGTGGATATTCAGGCAACCAATGCAACCGATCTGGCCATCGGCACCGCCCTGCGCGCCCTGCGCGAGGCGCGTGGAATGACAGCGCGCCAACTGGCTCTTGATGCGGATGTGTCGCCGGCCATGGTCAGCCGCATTGAAAACGGGCAGGTGTCGCCGTCGATTTCCACGCTGTCGGCGCTCAGCGCGGCGCTGGAGGTGCCGCTGGTCAGCCTGTTTCGGGATACGGCATCGGGGCATTCGGATTTCACCCATGTAAAGCAGGGCGAAGGCCTGAAATCCACCCGCTTGATCGAAGGCCACAGCCACGAGTTTACCAATCTGGCCCTGCACGCGCGCCGCGATTTGCGGTTCGAGGCCCATATGGTGACCTTGCTGCGCCAGAGCGGCAAACCCCCGAGCTATGTGGGCCACGGGGTGCTGTTCATCCATTTGAAACAGGGGGAGGGGCGCTATCGCTATGGCCAGCACGAGGTGGTGTTAAAGGAAGGCGACAGCCTGAGCCTTGATGCGGAACTCAGCCATGGATTTGTAGAAGTAATCAGCGACAAGCTGGTGTTTTTAAGCGTACAGGCGGCACAGAGATGAACAAAACGGATATTGAAAAAGGCGCGCATAATCTGCTGGTGAATTGCGCTGAATTGCAACCGGACGAAAGCCTGCTGATCCTGTGTGAGGATCCGGCGCTGGGCTGGTATGATGCGGCGGCTCCGCAGGCAATCGCGGGGTATGCGCGCGCCATGGGGATAGAGCCGACGCTCATGGCCGTTGGTTGCCCGCAGAATGAACCGGATCCCGCCATCGGAGCGGCCATAAACGCTCATGACTGCACGCGCTATTTTGCCCGTCTGGGCGATCAGCGCCGGCTGGCTGACCTGCCC
The DNA here is from genome assembly GCA_027083485.1 of Amylibacter sp. GTDB lineage: Bacteria > Pseudomonadota > Alphaproteobacteria > Rhodobacterales > Rhodobacteraceae > Amylibacter. The sequence goes on from JALWOO010000801.1 coordinate 7,583, forward strand.
GAGGGCAAGCGCAGTGTCATGTGTTACATTCGCGATATCGGGATGTTGGCCTCGCCTGCCGGAACGCTGCCTTATGGGGCGTTCAAGGATTTGAAACGGGCTGTGGATCAGGTGCTGGTCACAGCAAGCCAGATCAGCATCGTTTGCCCGCTTGGCACGCAATACAGCGGTCAGGCCAGCCAGCAAAACCGCAAGGCCCGTGTGGATGTATCGGTGCGCCGCTTTCCTTTGGGGGTGCATATGCCGATCTGCGCCAGCCGGTTTTCCGGCCGTGTGGCCCTGTCCGAATACCTGACGCCCACAGGATCAAAATGCTATGACCCGCCCAGTGTCCCGCTGGACGGCGTAAGCTTTGCCCAGGTGCGACAGGGGCGGATTGTCGGCTTTCTGGGGCAGCCGGATCAGGTGGAAAAAATTGAACGTCATTACGATATGGTGGCGGTTAAATTCGGGATTGATCGGGATGTGGTGCATTCATGGCATGGCGGCATTCACCCGGGTGTGAGCTATGCTTTTGCCGCAAGCGAAGATGCGGATCGCTGGTCGAACACGGTGTTTATCAATCCACGGGTTTTGCATTTCCACACCTGCGGGGCCTATGCGCCGGCTGAAATCAGCTGGATGATTTTTGATGCGACGGTATTACTGGATGGCGCGGCTTTGTGGCAGGATGGACAATTGCAGCCACGGACCTTTGGCCCGATAAGGGATGTGCTCGAAAACTGGCCGGAACTGGCCCCATATTTTAGCGAACCGGCGCAAGAAATAGGTCTGTAGATCAGGAAACGCCCTGTTTGTGTCGTAAATGGACTAGATTCGTGAAATATTACGTGAAATTTTCATGTTATATTTCACGAGGATGCTATGGCCAAAGACACAACCCCGAAATCCGCTTCCCTTGGGGCCGACCTGCGCTCTTTGCGTAAATCGCGCGGGATGACCTTGCAGGAACTGGCGAAACGCACCGGCTGGTCCGTTGGCTGGATTTCGCAGGTGGAACGGGATATTTCCCACCCCTCGATCGAAGACCTGAAAGGTCTGGCACAGGCGCTGGATGTGCCTTTGTCGCTGTTTTTCGGTGAAACACCGGCGGTGCCAGAAGAAGAGGGCTACGTCGTGCGCGCCGATGCGCGCCGCCGGATCGGTTCGCGCGAGGACGGGTTGACCGAAGAATTGCTCTCCCCTGATCTGACCGATGATTTCGAGGTGTTCCAGTCCACCTTTGCCCCCCGTTCCAAACGCGTGCATTTCACTCGCCGTGCCACGCAGGAGGTTGGCTATCTGGTGTCCGGCCAGTTGCGCCTCTGGGTCGGGGCGCGCGAGTTCGATCTGAACCCCGGCGACAGTTTTCGTATTCGCAACGAGGGCTATCGCTGGGAAAACCCCCATGATGTGGCAGCGGTGGTGATCTGGGTGATCGCCCCGCCGGTATATTGAGGAGAGTAAGATGCACAAAGGTTCCTGCCTGTGTGGTGCCGTACAGTTTGAATTGCACGGGGATTTGCGCCCCTCCGTCGCCTGCCATTGCAGCCAGTGCCGCAAAACCAGCGGGCATTACTGGTCGGCGACGCAGGTATCCAACGACAAGCTGGTCCTGACCCGTGACGATGGCCTGAAATGGTTCCGGTCATCGGATACCACACGGCGCGGATTTTGTAGGCAATGCGGAGCTTCCCTGTTTTGGGAAGTAGACGGCACCGGGGAAACCTCGGTCGGGACCGGCACGCTGGACGGGGCAACCGGATTGCAAACAGAAAGACACATATTTGTGGCGGATATGGGCGATTATTACACGATCGCTGATGGTTGCCCGCAATTGGATAAATGGTAAGGAGCGGATATGGTTGATTTTCCGACGACGGCCCGTGTTGTTATCATTGGCGGCGGTGTTATCGGCTGCTCGGTGGCTTATCATCTGGCGAAACTCGGCTGGCAAGATGTGGTTTTGCTGGAACGCAAACAGCTGACAAGCGGCACCACATGGCATGCGGCGGGGTTGATCGGCCAGTTGCGCGCCAGCGCCAATATGACCAAGCTGGCGAAATACAGCCGTGATCTTTATGCGGGGCTGGAGGCGGAAACAGGGCTGGCTACAGGGCTGAAAACCTGCGGTTCGATCACCGTGGCCCTGAGCGAAAACCGGCGCGAGGAAATCCTGCGTCAGGCCAGCATGGCGCGGGTCTTTGGTGTCGAGGTCGAGGAGATTTCCCCGACCGAGGTCAAGGCCCGCTATGAGCATCTGAACGTGTCGGACGTTTTGGCGGGGGTCTATATCCCCAGCGACGGGCAGGGTGATCCGGCCAATATCGCGCTGGCCATGGCCAAGGGCGCGCGCAACAGGGGCGCACGGGTGCTGGAACAGGTCAAGGTTACCGGCATAGCCCGCAAAGGGCGGCGCGTTACCGGTGTGGACTGGCAGCGCGGCGATGAAACCGGCCACATCAGCGCCGACATGGTGGTGAATTGCGCCGGCATGTGGGGCCATGAGGTCGGCCGCATGGCCGGTGTGAATGTGCCGCTGCATGCCTGCGAACATTTCTATATCGTCACCGAACCGATCAAGGGCCTGCGCGATTTGCCTGTGCTGCGGGTGCCCGATGAATGCGCCTATTACAAAGAGGACGCGGGAAAATTCCTGCTCGGGGCCTTTGAGCCCGATGCCAAACCCTGGGGCATGGAGGGCATCCCCGACAGCTTCGAATTTGACCAGCTTCCCGAGGATTTCGACCATTTCGAACCCATTCTGGAAGCCGCCTGCAACCGCATGCCGCTGCTGGCCGAGGCGGGGATCCACACGTTTTTCAATGGGCCGGAGAGCTTTACCCCCGATGATGCCTATCACCTTGGTCTTGCCCCCGAGATGGACAACGTCTGGGTTGCCGCCGGTTTCAATTCCATCGGCATCCAGTCGGCAGGCGGGGCGGGCATGGCGCTGGCCGCATGGATGGACAGTGGCGAAAAGCCCTTTGATCTGGGCGATGTGGACATCAGCCGGATGCAGCCGTTTCAAGGCAACAAGCGCTATTTGTTCGAGCGGTCCAAAGAAACGCTGGGGTTGCTTTATGCGGACCATTTCCCGTTCCGCCAAAAGGCCACGGCGCGGGGCATCCGGCGCACGCCTTTTCATGCGCATCTGCTGGAACAGGGCGCGGTGATGGGCGAAGCTGCCGGCTGGGAGCGCGCCAACTGGTTTGCCAATCCGGGGCAGGAACGCGAATACCGCTATAGCTGGCAACGCCAGAACTGGTTTGACAACGCAGCCGCCGAACATCGGGCCATTCGCGAAAATGTCGGCATGTATGACATGACTTCCTTTGGCAAGATACGGGTCGAGGGCCGCGACGCCGAAGCATTCATGAACCACATCGGCGGCGGGGATTACGCCTGTCCTGTCGGTAAAATCGTTTACCCCCAGTTCCTGAACCACAGCGGCGGGGTCGAGGCCGATGTGACCGTGACCCGCCTGTCGGA
>JALWOO010000802.1 GCA_027083485.1 Amylibacter sp.
TGGCCGCACGAAACACCCCGCGTCCCCCACACGCGTCCCGCCAGCCGCAATTACTGCCCCGTCCGCGCGGGCAATGTCGAAATAGCTGCATACTTTTTCCATATGCACCGGATGGATCAGCGGCCCGATTTCCGTGGCCGGATCAAGCGGATGGCCCACGCGGATAGTGTCCACCCGCGCCGCCAGTTTCGCCAGAAATACATCGGCGATGCTGTCCTCTATCAACAGACGCGAGGACGACGTGCAGCGTTCCCCGTTTAGCGAATAAATCATGAATACCGCCGCATCCATGGCCCGTTCCAGATCCGCATCGGCAAACACCACCACCGGATTTTTGCCGCCCAGTTCAAAATGCACCCGCTTGAGGGTATCGGCCCCCTGTTTCATAATCATGGAACCGGTGCGGCTCTCTCCGACAAAGGCGATGGCCTTGATGGCGGGGTGTTCGGTCAGGGCGCTGCCTGCGTCCTCGCCCATGCCGTTAACCAAATTCCACACGCCTGCCGGCAGGCCCGCCTCATGGGCGATTTCCGCCAGTATGCGCGCGGTCAGGGGTGAAAATTCTGCCGGTTTATGCACCACGGTACAGCCCGCCGCCAGTGCCGGGGCGATTTTCCATGTGGAGAGCATAAACGGCGTGTTCCAAGGCGTAATCACCCCCACCGGTCCGATCGGCTTGCGCGTGGTCACATTCATCAGCGTCGGGGAAGGCAGGTTCTGCCCATCCCGCGCACTGGCGACCTTATCGGCAAAAAAACGGAAATTCGCTGCCCCGCGCAGGGCGGCCTTGGACATAAAGCGGATCGCTTGCCCCGTGTCCCAGCATTCGCACAGGGCGATTTCCTCGGCCCGTTGTTCGATCAGATCGGCAATGCGGATCAATATGGCCTTGCGCTCTGCCGCAGGCATATCGCGCCAGACCGGAAACGCCGCCTTGGCTGCCTGTGCTGCTGCGTCAATATCCGCAGCCGTCCCCTTGGCCACCGTGCAAATCAGGCTGTCATCCGTGGGCGAGCGGGTTTCAAACCGGCTGTCAGCGGCGTGGTCTTGCCCGTTGATCAGGTTCAAAATACCGGTCTCGCGAAATCGCGCCAGATAGCTGTCAAGCTTGCCCAGATTTGTCTGCAATTCAGTCATGTATCGTCCGTTTGTAAAAAGTCGCGGATAGAGCCGGTTTTCGGGCTGAGCGCCGCATCAATATTGCGCATCTCCATGGACAGGGCCACTGGTTGGCGGGCCATCACAGGGGCCAGATAGGCGCGCGCCGCCTCGAAAATAGCCGCCGTGGCCGCCTTGCGGGTGTCCAGCGGGCGGCCTTCGCGCAGGCGCACCGACAGGTCGATAAACCCGTGTTCCGGCGCTCCGTCGGCAATGGCGTAATGGGGGCAGGGGGTTGCGCGCACCCGAATGCCCGCCAAGGGAAACACGCCGGTTTGCAGCGCCGTCCGCCGGATCACATGGCAGAAGTCGGTAAAATCCACCACTGTTTCCAGATTGGCAGAATAGTCGATGTGAAAATGGGGCATGTTTCCTCCTGCCTGCCAATGTCGCCGGAGGTGCCGGAAAAGTCAAGTGCTGAACATGTTAAATATAATTTCAACGAGTCAGGATCAGGGTATTGCCGCGAATACTCAGTTCCCGAAACCGGCTCAGATAGGTCATTCCCAGCAAAGAGCCGGACATCTCCCCGCCATTCACCTGCGCGGGCACGTTGTAATCGACAATGTCCCCGAGCCGTATTTCATCCAGCACAACACGGGCGGTTTTGACAACCCCGTTGGCGGTATCGGCGCGCCCCAGATAGGGCAGGGACTCAGGGTTGATCCCGACCTTGCGGGCGTCCCGCTGCGTCAGGACGATTTGCGAGGCCCCCGTATCAATGACGAATTCCACCGGCTTTCCGTTAACCTTTAAGGTCAAATAGTAATGGCCGTCCGGTTGCCGGTTCAGGCGGTAGCTCTGATCGGAAACCCGCGTGGCTTGTCCCGGGAAGAGTTGGGATTTCAGAGTGCCGGAAAGCCCGTAGGCAATCACCGCACCGGCAAAGATCAGAACCCAGATCAGCGCCTGTTGCACGGTCTGGCGCATACGTCCGCGCCCGCGATACAGTACACCCGAACCGATTACGAAAAGCAAGATGCCGAAATAGCTAAAAAAGGCGATGTCATCCCCGCTCATGGCAAGGCCCCAAGGCCGCGCAACCCGTCGACAACAAATTGTACCGAGAGCGCCGCCAACAACATGCCCAGCAAGCGGGTGATCACGTTAATGCCGGTTTTCCCCAGGAGTTTTCCCAAAAAACCGCTTGCATAAAATAGCACTAATGCAACAATCAATACGCAAATTACCGCAGTAATTGTGATTAAAATATCATTTAACTGATGATTGTTCTGTCCGGCCAGCAGGATCGCTGCGGCCATGGAACCCGGCCCTGCGATTAAAGGAGTCGCCAAAGGAAACACTGATGGGTCGGGCCGTTCGCTGTCTTCGGATTGTTTGTCACGCCGGGCGGAACGCTTTTCAAACAGCATGTCGACCGCCGTCAGAAATAACAGCAACCCGCCGGAAATCCGGAAAGCAGGCATGCTGATACCCACCGCCGACAGCAGTTTTTCACCACCAAGCGCAAAGAGCGCCAGAATGAAAAAGGCAACGCCGGTTGAGCGCAGGGCAATGCCACGCCGTTCAGCCCAGCTGGTGCCCTGTGTCAGGGCGATGAACATCGGCAACAATCCGATCGGGTCGATGATCAGAAACAAGGTCACAAAGGCGGTGATAAAGGCCTCGGTCATGTTAACCCTTCAAGTTTTTCCTGTGCTTTGATCCAGATCGCTTCGGCCCGCGCCAGCCCGTCCACGATCTCTTGACGTTTCTTTTGCAATTGCTTGAGTTTGTACTCCATTGCCGGCGTATACAAGTCCGCTTCTGTCAGGCGAACATCGATTTTTTCCAGCATTTTTTCCAGTTTGCCAACCCGTTCTTCGGCCTTTGCAACCTCCTGTTTCAAAGAGGCCGAGGGCTTGCTTGCCGGTTTCCTGGCGGCTTTTTTCTTTTTCACCGCCTCTGCCGCCTTGGCCCCGCCAGCGCCACGTTCGGACATCAGCATTTTGGCATAGGCGTCCAGATCTTCCTCGTAAGGGGCCACAGTGCCATCCTTGACCAGCCACAGCCGGTCCGCCACAGCATTGACCAGAAACGGATCGTGGCTGACCAGAATAACCGCCCCTTCATAGGCGGTCAGCGCCTGTACCAGCGCATCGCGGCTCTCGATATCGAGGTGGTTTGTCGGCTCGTCCAGAATCACCAGATGCGGGGCATCCAGAGTGGCCAGCAGCATCGACAAGCGCGCCTTTTGGCCGCCGGAAAGACGTTCCACCACCGTGTCCACCTGTTCAGGTCCAAGCCCGCCACCGGCAAGTCGCGCGCGCAGTTTTCCGGGCAAGGTGCCGGGCATGGCGCGGGCAAGATGTTGGAGCGGGGTTTCATCCAGATGCAATTCATCCACCTGATGCTGGGCAAAATAGCCGATCCGCAGCTTGGAGGAATTCACCACCTTGCCTTGCATGGGGTTAAGGCGGCCTGCCAACAGTTTGGAAAGAGTAGATTTACCTTGGCCATTAGCCCCCAGCAACGCAATGCGGTCATCCTGGTCGATCCGCAAATCCAGCTCTTTCAAAACCGGCGTGCCATCATAGCCAACGGCCACATCTTCCAGCTTGATAATCGGGGGGGAGAGCTGCTCTGGCGAAGGGAAATTGAACGCCGCTACCCGGTTTTCCACAGCGGCGGAAATCGGTTCCATGCGTTCCAGCATCTTGAGCCGCGACTGCGCCTGTTTGGCTTTGGTGGCCGAGGCGCGGAACCGGTCCACATAGGACATCATATGCGCGCGCGCGGCCTGTTGTTTTTTGGCCATGGAGGCCTGTTCTGCCAGCTTGGCGCGCCGCGTGGCGTCAAAGGTGTCATAATTTCCCTGATACAGCGTCAGCTTGCGGTCATGCAGATGCAAAATCGCGTTGACCGACCGGTTCAACAACGCGCGGTCGTGGGAAATCACCAGCACCGTATGCGGGTATTTGGCGAGGTAGGCCTCAAGCCAGAGCGTGCCTTCCAGATCGAGATAATTGGTCGGCTCGTCCAGCAACAACACATCGGGTTGGGAAAACAGCACCGCCGCCAGCGCAACGCGCATGCGCCAGCCGCCGGAAAAATCGGCGCAGGGTTTCAGCTGGGCCTCCGCGTCAAACCCCAGACCATGCAGAATGCTGGCGGCGCGGGCCTCGGCGGAATAGGCGTCGATGTCACCAAGGCGGGTGTAAATCTCCGCGATCTCGTTCGGGTCCTGCTCGGTTTCGGCCCGCAGCAACAATTCGGCGCGCTCCTTGTCGGCGGCCAGAACCGTGTCCAGCAGGCTGTCTTGCGTGGCGCGGGCCTCCTGCGCAACACCGCCAATGCGGGCGCGTCTGGGCACCTCGACGCTTCCCCCGTCAAGGGTCAGATGCCCGTTGATCAGGTTGAACAGGGTGGTTTTGCCAGTGCCGTTGCGCCCTACAAACCCGACCTTGTGGCCGGTGGGAATGGTGGCGCTGGCCTCTTCAAACAGGGGGCGGCCTTCGATGGAGAAGGATATATCGGATAAGCGTAACATGCGCTGGCAATGCCTGACCGGCTGGCCAGAGTCAACACGCGTGAATTGGGTGTTTTCAACCCGGTTTTTCCATGCTACCCGTGCGCCAGAAACACGCCGCGTTTTGCGGCCCTACCTAAAGGACAGCTCCGATGGCTCTTGAACGTACATTTTCCATTGTTAAACCCGATGCAACCAAACGCAACCTGACCGGCAAAATCTGTGCCAAGCTCGAAGAAGGCGGCCTGCGCATTATTGCCCAGAAGCGTATTCAGCTGACACTGGCACAGGCCCAGCAGTTTTATTCCGTTCACAAGGAACGTCCTTTTTACGACGAACTGTGCGAATTCATGATTTCCGAGCCGATCGTTGTGCAGGTTCTGGAAGGCGAAAACGCCATTCTGCGCAACCGTGAAATCATGGGCGCAACCAATCCGGCAGATGCCGCCGAAGGCACCATCCGCAAAGAATTCGCGCTGTCTCTGGGTGAAAACTCGATCCACGGCTCCGACGCACCGGAAACCGCCGCCGAAGAAATCGCCTATTTCTTTTCCGGTCTGGAAATTGTTGGCTAATTTCGAATTCGCAAAAAATATCCCCGCCGGAGGCATAAAAGTTTTAATGCCTCCGGCGGGGATATTTGAAACGAATTCGAAACAGGGTGTTATGGTTGTTTGATAACACCGATCTTGTTCAGGGCTGCTTCCAATTCGGAGCGGCCCTTTTCTGTGGGGGAGAGCCGCGCTTTGATGGCGGCGAAACGCTGCTTCAGGATGTCTTTTTCCGCTCCCTGACAATCATTCCAGCGGCGATCCTGCAACCCCATGACCATCGCATAGTACCCGATGAAATGGGGCTTGCCGCCAGCTTGCAGGGCGCGGAAATAGGCTTCGTCCGGTCCCAGTTCCCGCAGCTGCGCCGCTGTGGTGATCCCGGCGCGGCCATAGAAAATATCCGATGCCGGACCCAGATTGCGGATGCTGGACGGCCTGGCGGTCATGTGTTGACAAACCGGCGCAGGGCCTCGGGGTATATTCTGTGCTCTTCGATCAACACCTTGGCCGCCAGCGTTTCCGGTGTTTCACCCGCTTCGATCGGGACACGGGCCTGCAACAGCACCGGTCCGCCGTCCAGTTCGGAGGTGACCTCATGCACCGAACAGCCCCCATGGCTGTCGCCCGCGTCAATCGCGCGCTTGTGGGTATGCAGGCCTTTGTATTTCGGCAGCAATGACGGGTGGATGTTCAACATGCGCCCCTGCCAGCGGTCGATGAAAACCGGTGTCAGCACCCGCATGAAACCGGCCAGACAGATGATGTCGATGTCATGGGGGGCCAATGCGGCCAGCAGCGCCTTTTCAAAGGCTTCGCGATCGCCCTTGAACGGGCGGTGATCGACCACAGCGGTATGGATGCCCATGGCGGCGGCTTTGGCCAGCCCGCCGGCATGGGCGTTATTGGCCAGCACCAGCACGGGTTTTGCCCCGAAATCAGGGGCCTGCATGGCGCGTGCCAGTGCCACCATGTTCGAGCCGCCACCGGAAATAAAGATAGCGACGCGTTTGGTCATGTCAGGGAACCGGTGTAAGTGACCCCGCTGCCGGACAGGACCCGCCCGATTTGCAGCGGCTCAATGCCTTCGCTTTGCAGGGCGTCGATGATGCTTTGCGCATCTGCCGCGCTGGCAATGGCGATCATGCCGATGCCGCAGTTGAAGGTTTTCAGGGCTTCGGTCTGATCCAGACCTGCCTGAGTGATTAACCAGTTAAAGATCGGCAGCCGTTGCCAGCTGTTCAGGTCGATTTCCGCCCCCAGACCCTCGGGCAGGGCGCGGGGCAGGTTTTCCGTCAGCCCGCCGCCGGTAATATGGGCCAGCGCCTTGAGCTTGCCGGTATTCAGGGCGGCAACCGTTGGGCGGATATAGATTTTGGTCGGTTCCAGCAGGTGTTTGGACAGCGCGCCATCCCCAAAGGGGCAATCGTCATCCCAGCCCAGACCGGAGTTTTCAACGATTTTGCGCACCAATGAGTAGCCGTTGGAATGCACACCGCTCGAGGGCAGGCCGATCAGCACATCGCCATCGGCCACATCGCGGGGCAGGGTGGCCCCGCGTTCCATTGCGCCCACGGCAAAACCGGCCAGATCGAAATCGTCGCCGTCATACATGCCGGGCATTTCGGCGGTTTCCCCGCCCACCAGCGCCGTATTGGCCTGACGGCAGCCCTCGGCGATGCCTTCGATCACCCGCGCCGCACTGTCGATATCGAGCTTTCCGGTGGCGAAATAATCAAGGAAAAACAACGGCACAGCACCCTGACAGACCAGATCATTGACGCACATGGCCACCAGATCGATGCCGACCGTATCCACATGGCCCGTATCAATGGCAATGCGCAGTTTGGTGCCGACGCCATCGGTGGCAGAGACCAGCACCGGATCGCTAAAACCGGCGGCCTTTAGGTCAAACATGGCCCCAAAGCCGCCAAGCCCGTCCATCACGCCGGGTCGTTTGGTGGATTTCGCCGCCGGTTTGATCCGTTCTACCAGCGCGTTTCCCGCGTCGATGTCCACACCGGCATCGGCATAGGTTAAGGAATTCTTGTTCTCGGTCATTGGGGCCTCCAGAATCGCGCTTGCGGTCCGTTTACATCAAGCATTGCACAAAAGAAACAGTGGCTTTAGCTTGTTCTGATGACAGCTGACCGCCCCTTGCTCGGTATCGCGATGATGACCGGATTTTGTGTTTTGGCCCCGCTCGGGGATGCCATAGCCAAACTGCTGGGCGGGGCGGTGCCACTGGGCGAATTGCTGTTGGTCCGCTTTGTGTTTCAGGCGCTGATTCTGTTGCCGATTGTCTGGCTTGGCGGGCAGTCGCTGCGGGTGTCGCCTCGGGTCATGGGGTTTATCCTGTGGCGCACGCTGTTGCATATTCTGGGCATTGGCATGATGTTTACGGCGCTGCGGTTTTTGCCGCTGGCCGATACCATTGCCATTGCCTTTGTGATGCCCTTCATCATGCTGTTGCTGGGCAAATATGTGCTGCACGAGGAAATAGGCCGCTTTCGCCTGTCCGCCTGTGTGGTCGGGTTCATCGGCACTCTGTTCGTGGTACAGCCGAGCTTTGCCGAAGTGGGCCTGCCGGCCCTGCTGCCCCTTGGGGTGGCGGTGGTGTTTGCGCTGTTTATGCTGGTGACGCGCCAGATTGCCAAGGATATCGGCGCGGTGCCCTTGCAGGCGATCAGCGGGGTGATTGCCGCGCTGGTGCTGGCGGTTGTGGTCTGGATCGGGCAGGGCAGCGGGATTGAGGCGCTGTCGCTGGTCTGGCCGGATGCTTTTACCGCCTGGATGTTTGTTGCTATCGGCTCGGTCGGCACCATCGCGCATTTGCTGATGACATGGTCGTTGCGCTTTGCACCCTCGGCCACGTTGGCCCCGATGCAATACCTTGAATTGCCGGTGGCCACGATCATCGGCTGGCTGATGTTTTCCCAACTCCCCAACGGATTGGCAGCCTTTGGCATTGTCATCACCATTGCCGCCGGTCTGGCCGTGATTTTGCGTGAACGTTTTATCGCAACGGCCTTGACCCCGTCCTAGGCTTTGGCTAATCGAAGGGCATTGGTAGGGGCCTGTAGCTCAGTTGGTTAGAGCAGAGCGCTCATAACGCTTTTGTCGCAGGTTCGAGTCCTGCCGGGCCTACCAATAAAAACCAACCCGTTGTTTTATTTGGGGTATCTCCCCAAGGCGCGGGACACTTTGTTTTTTGCTATTTGGTGTGGACCGCATGTGTGGTTGGAGGCGGCTCCTTTTGAGCGGCCATGATTCCGGCCCATACAGAAACCATCACCCATTCTCAAAGAACCCGAAATGCTCTTGGTTGACCCCGAACTTCACCACACGGGTTTTGTATCTGCGGTTGATCTGGTCCACGACCGAGGAGAGGCGTTCGTTCCGGGTTTGTTTGGCGGCCTCAAGGGGCAGGAACAATTCTCCGGACCGTTGCGAGAGCGGTTGGACATTTCCCATGTGGATGCTGAGCGAACTGATCATCTGTGGCCTGCTGCGCATCATTTTACGCCACAGGCCCTGATATATCCCGAGCAGCATTTGCGTGTCTTGCGATGCTGTCAGCGTTTGTGAGCCGGACCAGCCCCCGCGCGGCAGGAACCTGACTTGCAGACCAAAGCGGCGGGTGCAGTATGCGTCGCGGCGCATGCGTTCGGCGGCTTTTTCCGTCAACCATCTACCAACCAGCATTGCGCGGGCAGGGGGACGATATTTCGGGGCCAGCACCTTTGATTGACCATAGCCGCTCCGCTGTGTGTCCTGCAGGGGAATGTTCTCGCCTTGCAGGGCGCGGACAAAACGTTCGCCCTCCACCGAGTGCCAGATTTGTCGAGCGTGGCGCGGGTCCAGCTTATAGAGCGCCCGAACATCCCAGATCATCGCCTGGCGCAACCGGTGCCGGATGCCGTGGGAAATACCTGGCAGATCCTCCAGTTCCAGATGGGCAATCCTGTCCGGCATGTTTTCAGGGGCCAGCCATTGCAGGCCGTCGGGTTTCTCCAGTTTGCCGGCAATTTTTGCCAGCAGGTGATTGGGACCGATCCCGATCGAGCAGCGCAATTCAGAGCCGACCTTGTCACGGATTGCGGCCTTCATTTGTCGGGCCAATGCCATTGCGTTGTCCAGCTCCGACGTCATCCCGCCAAGGGCCACCTGAAATTCGTCAATCGACCTGATGCGCTCCAGTTCGCCGATTTCATCCAGAACCTTTGCGATTTTCTGGTTTACCCGAACATAGAGCCGGTGGCGGCTCGGCCGGAAAACAATACCCGGGCAGAGTTGGCGTGCCTCGAATATCCGCGTCCCGACACCGATGCCGCGCGCCTTTGCCTCATAGCTTGCCGCGACAACCGCCCCTGATTCTGCGGACACGGCCGTGATCGCGAGCGGGCGGCCGCGCAGTGACGGCTCCACCTGCTGTTCCACGCTGGCAAAAAAACTATTCATATCAATGTAGAGAGTGCGAAAGGGTGTCATTGTCTGAATTCCTGCTTGTCTGGCTGCGTTAATGTTCTTAGTTTGTTCTCATGGGTGAACGCAAGAAACGTCTCGCCAATGTCGCTTTCGGTGGCGCGTGGTCTGAACAAATTATCGAGGATGACGCGCTGGAAAGCGTGATGTCTGTGTTGCGAAAAGCATGTGAGGAATGTGCGGATCGGGATGTGAGCGACCGCGATTTGATGCGTGCGCTAAGCTATGTCCGGAGCAATGTAGAAAAAGGGCCGATGCTGGTTTCGGGATTTCAAAAGGCATTATTGGAGCCAAACCCGGCCATCCGGCAGGAAAGTGTCAAACGATACGTGGATATGATTTTCACTTGGGCGGGGTATTAGGGTGTCGCCCCATAAAACCGGTTAACCCGCAGCGCGGCCCGCAATCGCATAAAGCATTTCGCGTTTTACCTGAGCCACCCGGCATCACCTAACGCGTTGAAATCTGTGATTTCAGGCAGCGTTAGGTGATTCAGGTTTAACGCGAAATGCTCTTGATCGCGGGCGGTAGGTTTTATTTCATAAATTTGCCCATGATGTCGTCAATAATGGAGCCGTCACCATCTGCGTCCAGCATATTGGTGAGCATGCTCAAATCCGGACCACTGCCGGAGTTGCCCCCCATCAGGCCGCTGATCATACCGCCCAAACCGCCGCCACCGCCGAGGCTGGACATCAGGCCGTCTACCTCTGTGTCGGGCATTTGCTTTTGCATGCCGCCTTGCAGCATACCGGCGATTGCAGGCATGAATTGCATGACTGTGCTAACATCGACACCGGCTTTCTCGGCGGCATTTTCGGCCAAACCCTGCGCGCCCTCAGAGCCGCCCATCAGGTTTTCCAGAAACGCCATACCCTGTGCCTGACCTTCTGGCGAAGCGGCTTGTGCCGGATCGTCGAACAAGGCCCCTTGGCCTTCACCCTTGAGCGAGCCGAGCAGATCGCCCAGACCGCCGCCTTGGGCCTGTTGTTTGGCTGCGGAACCGATGGCGGGTGCCAAAAGGCCGGATAATTCGCTGGCTTTGCTCTCGTCGATACCGAACTGGCTCGCCAGTTGTGCCAGTCCCTGACCGCCGCCGGCCTGTTCCAAAAGTTTCATAAGTGACATGTCATGCCCCTCCCTGTTTAAAATACGGCCCCATCGGCGCTTTTATAACTATGGGTATCGAGGCGGGGGAATTCAAGCCAGGGTCTGTTTCTGGGTGGGAATCACAGGTGTTTGAGCAGATGTTTGCGGATAATTGCCTGTCCGGCGGCAGTATCGGCCGCCAAAGCAGCCTCTTTCAGGGCGGCGTGTTCATCGGCACTTTGCTGGCGTTCTTCCCCGAGCAGGGAAAAATCCGATCCCCGTGCCAATCCAAGC
>JALWOO010000803.1 GCA_027083485.1 Amylibacter sp.
CAAGCTGCAAAACAAGATCGCCAGCCCGCGTTTTCGCACCGCAAAAACCTATTGGGTACAGGTCGAAGGCATCGCCACCGATGCGCAAATCAATGCCTTGCGCAAAGGGGTGCAGCTCAAGGACGGTGTCACCGCTGCGGCCATCGTTCAGGCAATAGACGAACCGGCAACGCTCTGGCCGCGCACCCCGCCGGTCCGGTTTCGCAAATCGGTGCCCGATTGCTGGCTGTCGATCACCATCACCGAGGGCCGCAACCGGCAAGTGCGCCGCATGACCGCTGCCGTGGGCCTGCCGACCCTGCGTCTGATCCGCTATTCTGTGGGGGAGTGGACCATTGACGGCATCAAAAACGGTGAGTGGAAATCAGTCTAGGCTGATTTCTGCGCCTTCCGCCTGCATACCCGCCCCTGCCCGATCCAGCCGCAAATAGGCAATCGCCTGTCCGCCGGACTGGGTGAACAGCGTCCCGACAAGTTTGCCATCCCGCTTGATGTCAGTGCCAACCGGGGCGTGTCCGGTGATATTCACCACCCGAAGCCCTTTGCGCAGCTCGGTTTTATGCTTCATGCGGGCGGTCACCTCCTGCCCCACATAACACCCCTTGCGAAAATCGACACCGTTAAGGGTTTCGAAACCCGCCTCCAGTATGTAGGTCGCATCGGGGATCAGCTCGATGCCGGTTTCAGGGATGCAATGGGGCACACGGATCGCATCCCAATCTATGGTCGGCGCGCCGGCGGGGGCAGCCTCATAGCTGCGCCAGCCCAGCGCCGGATTGCGCGGGTCCGCATGGGCACCGGCGGGGGCATCATTCAGGCCGCGATTGACGCAAAGGTCACTTGCCGGCGCGATCTGCACATCCGCGCGCAAACGGTACATGCTCAGGCGCTGCACCAAAGCCGCGGCGCGGTCGGTTTTCACATCAAGCAGGATATCCCCGTCCTGTAACAGGAGGAAGAAATCAAACAGATATTTGCCTTGCGGCGTCAGCATCGCTGTATAGATCATCCCCTGATCCAGCTTGTTCACATCGTTGCTCACCAGCCCCTGCAAGAAGCTCCGCGCATCCGCACCTGTGATTTTATAAACACTCCGGTCTGTTGCCTGTTCGCCAGCCATGGTTTTCCCCTGTAAAAAACTATCGCCCCAAGGGCGTTCATGGGATAAGTAGCGCAGAGCACCCCAACTGGCCAGAACAACATGCGCGCACCCCTTTCGGTTATCATCCCGACCTTGCACAGCCCGAACATCGGCCCGACACTGGCCAGTATATTCGAGGCCGTAGAGGCCGGCCTGTTGTCCGAGGTCATTCTGGCCGATGGCGGCAGCGGGGAAACCATTGCCCGCCTCGCCGATGAAATCGGGGCGGAACTGGTGGTCACTAAACCCGGTCGCGGCAGACAATTACGCGCGGGGGCCGACCTTGCACAGGGCAGCTGGCTGTTGTTCTTGCACAGCGACACCGTGCTGTCGCCGGGCTGGCCAGAGGCCGTGCGCGCCCATATGGCCACGGGCAAAGCCGGCTATTTCCGCCTGCGTTTTGACAGCAACAGCCTGCCGGCGCGAATTGTTGCCGGCTGGGCCAACCTGCGCGCGCGCCTGTTCGGCCTGCCTTACGGCGATCAGGGGCTGTTGGTGCCGGTGGCGCTCTATCACAAATGCGGCGGCTATCCCGACATCCCGCTCATGGAAGACGTGGCCATCGCGCGCGCCTTGCGCGGGGATCTCCGCCCGATCGGGGCCACGGCCACAACCTCTGCCGCGCGGTATCAACAACAGGGCTGGTTGCGGCGCGGGGCGCATAATTTGGGCACGTTGATGCTCTATTTTATGGGGGTTGCGCCGGAAAAGCTGGCTAGGCGGTATCAGAACCGCCAAAAAACCGGCTGATCCGCTCCATCACCCCGCGTTTGCGGCGCGGGCTGGCAAAGGAGCGCGTCTTGCGGTGCTGCCCGTTTGGCGGCGAGACGTCAAATTGCAGTGAAAACAGCTCTGCATAAATGCCTTCGCGTTCGAGCAATTCGTCGTGGGTTCCCTGATCCACAATCTCCCCTTTGTCCATCACAACGATCTGGTCCGCGTCCAGAATGGTTGCCAAACGGTGCGCAATCACCAGCGTGGTGCGCCCTTCGGACAAATCATCCAGCGCGGCGCGAATGGTATTTTCCGATTCCGCATCCAGCGCCGAGGTCGGTTCATCCAGCAACAGGATCGGCGCATCCCGCAGAATCGCGCGTGCAATCGACAACCGTTGCCGTTCCCCGCCTGAAAAAGCATGTTTGGCCGGATCAATCTGCGTATCATATCCCTGCGGCAGCTTTTCAATAAATTCATGCGCCGCCGCAGCCTTGGCCGCCGCAATTATTGCCTCGCGATCCGCAGCTTTTTTGCCAAAACCGATATTCTCCAATACGGTTCCCGTGAGCACAACGGATTCCTGTCCCACCACAGATATCTGATTTCTCAAACTCGAAAGCGTCAGGTCGTTCACATCACGCCCGTCAATTTTCACTTTTCCGCTGGTCGCATCAAACAAACGTGGCAGCAAGTTAAACACAGTCGATTTCCCCGCCCCGGAACGCCCCACAAAAGCAAAGGTCTGGCCGCTCGGTATGGTCAGGTTAATCCCGCGCAGGGCCTGAAACCCGTCCGGATAGGTAAAACCGACATCCTCAAAAGAAATATCACCTTTGGCTTTCTGCCCTTCGGCATAGGTGAAATCGCCATCGATAATGGTGTTCTCTACATCGAACAATTCATAAACCCGTTCCAGTGCCGCCATGCCTT
>JALWOO010000804.1 GCA_027083485.1 Amylibacter sp.
GGCAAAAATCTCGGCAATGGACATATTCGCCGCTTTGACGATCTCTGCGTCCGAATCCACAAAAGGCACAGACAGTTCATTGGCCACCCAGGTGCCCACAGCCGTTTTTCCCGCGCCCATCAGCCCGACCAGAGCAATGGTTTTGGATAGTTGATAGCTCAAAACCGCGTTCTTTCCCCTTGCCACAACACTCTTTGCAAAAATCCGCCGGATGCCATAGCTATATATACCCTTTTTGTGTTCGGGGTGATAACATCGCCTTGCAGCATAGCAAACCCTGAAACAGAAAATAATCGGAAGTTGGATAAAACGAATGGGTCGATTGATCAAATATCTCTTTATTTTGGCAATTATCGCCTTTGTAGGGCTGTTGGGGTTTTCGTATTTTGGCGATCTGTCTGCGCCGCAAACAGAGGTGACCGTTATTGTTCAACCGGATAAGAATTAAGCCCGTCATTGCCGGGCTATTGGGTCTGGTACTGGCAAATACCGCATGGGGAAACACCACACTAACCGCGCCAAGCCGGGGTTTTGTGCTGCCAAGCACACCCTCCCAAACGACAGAAACCGGTGTACAGCGGGGCCTGAGCACGGAAGTGATCTCCATGTCCACACTGGATGACGTGCGTCTGGACAGCATCGGCGTATTACCTGCCGCCCTATTGGGGCTGCCTGCGAATTTTTGGGGCGATAGCAATTCGGACACACTGGCGAAACTTCTCATCAGGCACGAAGTAACCGCCCAGCCCGAGGTCATGGCCAGCTTTCACCGGATTTTGCTGGCGTCCTTATCGCCCCCAGTGGGACAGGGAAAAGACGGCACATTGTTGTTGGCGCGGGTTGATCATTTGCTTGCTGCAGGTGCGCTGGATCAGGCCGAAGCCCTGTTGGATGAAACCTACTCACGCTCCAGAGCGCTATTTTCGCGCTGGTTTGACATCAGCTTGCTAACCGGCCGTGCAGACCGTGCCTGTCAGGCAATGTTGACCGAACCCGGGTTGGCACCATCGCTCAAAGCGCGGATATTTTGCCTGTTTCGTGCCGGGGACTGGTCTGCTGCCGCGCTGACTTTGCGCTCCGGGTATACGCTTGGCAAAATCAGCGATGCCGACGAACAACTGCTGGCGATGTTTCTGGATCCGGACATGTTTATCGGGGAACCGGACCCGCCCATGCCCGAAACCCTGACCCCGTTGAATTTCACCCTGCGCGAAGCATTGGCCCTGCCACGCAATGGCCAGCAGCTGCCTTTGGCCTATTTACACGGCGATTTGCGAAACTATTCCGGCTGGCGCAACCGGCTTGTGGCGGCAGAACGTCTGGCGCGGTCTCAGGCCATTCCCTATTCCGCCCTGCTTGAGGCCTATAACGAGGCTCGCCCCTCTGCCTCTGGCGGCATTTGGGATCGTGTGCGCGCGGTGCAGTCCTTGCGCGCGGCCCTGGCGAACCATGACGCTGATGCCGTTTCCAAACTACTGCCATCCGCCTATCAGACGCTTGGCGAGGTCGGGCTGCAAATTGTTCTGGCCGAGCTGGTTTTTCCCCGCATCATTGACATGCAGCTCAACGAGCAGGCAAACCGCCTGCGGTTTCGCCTTGCCCTTTTGCACAAGGAACACGCCAGCCTGACCTTGAGGCTCGGCACAACCGACAAGCATGACCTGTTTCTGGCCGCATTGGCGCGGGAAGAATGGGTGACGGCGAAACCGAACGGGGATCTGGAAATGGCGATCCTTGATGCCCTGCAAGGCAAAACCACCCGCAGCCGGTTGGGGCAAATGGTGCAAAACGGCCGCAAAGGCGAGGCTGTCTTGCGTGCCATGCATTTGCTGGCCAGCGAACGCCGTTTTGATCCCGTCGCCATTGAAACTGCTATTTCGGTGCTGGTTCAGGCCGGCATGACAGAACAGGCCCATGATGTGGCGATTCAGGTATTGATCCTGAACAGGCAGGAATAAAATGGCTCTCTGGATTGATGCTTTCCTCGAGGCCATGTTTGCCGAACGCGACGCTGCCGAAAACACCCTGAAATCCTATCGGGCGGATTTGCTGGAATTTACCGAGCATTTGCACGCCCTTGACACGGATGTTGCAAGGGCAACACGGGAAGATATCGAGGATTACCTGATTGCGCTGGACAATCGCGGCATGGCCGAGGCCACACGCGCGCGCCGCCTGTCTGCGGTGCGCCAGCTCTATCGTTTTGCCTTTGAAGAAGGTTTGCGACAGGATAATCCGGCCCAGCAAATTCGCGGCCCGCGCAAAAAACGCCATTTGCCCAAGGTGCTGAGCGAAGCCGAGGTTGACCGCCTGTTGAACGCCGCCCCCCAAACCGGCCGCAATCCGGCGGATCGCACGCGCAACACCTGTTTGATGCATTTGCTCTATGCAACCGGCATGCGGGTGTCCGAGCTTGTGTCCCTGCCCGTGGCCGCTGTGCGGGGGGATCCCGAAATGATTCTGGTCAAAGGCAAGGGCGGCAAGGAGCGGCTTGTTCCCTTGTCCCCGCCGGCGCGCATGGCCAATGCGGCCTGGCTCAAAACCCGCGATATCGCCCAGGAGGCCGCCATCGCCAAGGGCAAGCCGCCCTCCCGTTTTCTGTTTCCCTCCAGCGGCAAGCTGGGCCATCTCAGCCGCATCCGGTTTTACACGCTGGTCAAGGAATTCGCCGTCAATGCCGGCGTGCCGCCGGACACGGTCACCCCCCATAGCCTGCGCCATGCCTTTGCCACCCACCTTTTGGCGGGGGGGGCGGATTTGCGGGTGATCCAGATGCTGCTGGGCCACGCGGATGTGGCCACAACCGAGATTTACACCCATGTGCTGGATGAAAAACTGCGCGCGCTGGTGATGGAGCATCATCCTCTGGCACAGGATTAGGGTCAGGACCCATTAATCCTGCGTCGCTGGCGCAAACACCCCGAAATATCAGGGGTTTGAGACGCGCCGGACAGGGTGGTGCCCTTTTCAAGCGGCCCAAGCCGCTGAGATGAAGGGGCGTTTGCGTCCGGAGGATTTGACGAATTTTCCCGCTGATTGCGTTGCTGTTGCTTGAAAATAATGATATTTCCGGCGCAACAACGCCTGATCAGCAGAAAAATTCGCTCAAACCAGCGATGCAGGATTAATGGGTCCTGACCCTAGCTTGCGGTTGCGGGCCATGTTGCGCATAACCGGCACAGGAAAATTAGGGTATCACGATGGAAAATACGGCAACTCAGGTGGTCGGACTGGATTGGGATTTTTGGCTCACGCTGGTGGCAATTGTGCTGCTGCTGCTGATTTCGGCGTTTTTTTCCGGCTCTGAAACCGCATTAACGGCGGCAAGTCGGGGCAAACTGCATGCCATGGCGGACAAGGGCAACATCGGGGCCAAGCGGGCCTTGCGCCTGACCGACGATAGTGAACGTCTGATCGGGGCCATTTTGCTGGGGAATAATCTGGTCAATATTCTGGCGGCCTCTTTGGCGACCAGCCTGATGCTGCGTCTGTTTGGCGAAAGCGGCGTGGCCTTTGCAACGATTATCATGACCCTTCTGGTGCTGGTTTTTGCCGAAGTCCTGCCGAAAACCTATGCGATTTTGCGTTCCGAACATGCGGCGCAAATGGTGTCCCTGCCTGTCACATTCGTTGTGAAAATCCTGTCGCCTGTCGTGTTGATGGTACAGGTTGTGGTGCGCGGTATTTTGCGGCTGGCGGGCATTCGGGAAAATACCGAGGATGAGTCCCAGGCTGCACAGGAGGAAATCGCCGGTGCCATTGCGCTTGGCCATATCGAGGGAAATTTCCAACGCGACCATCGGGACCGTTTGCTTGGCGCGCTTGATTTGCAGGATCGGGAGGTGCGCGAAATCATGTTGCACCGCTCCGATATCGAAATGGTGGATGCCGATGCCCCGCCTCAGGAAATTGTCGATCAAATTCTGGCCTCGCCCCACACGCGACTGCCGGTGTTTCAGGGGAATCCGGAAAACATCGTCGGGATCATCCACGCCAAAGACCTGCTGCGCGCGGTAAACAAACAGGTGCGCCATACCAAGGGCGGGCTGCAAAGTCTGGATGATTTCAAGGTTCTGGACGTCACCACCGAACCCTATTTTGTGCCGGAAACCACCTCGCTCGAGGACCAGATGCACGAGTTTTTGCGCCGGCGCACCCATTTTGCGCTGGTGGTGGACGAATACGGCGATTTGCAGGGGTTGATTACGCTTGAGGACATCATCGAGGAAATCATTGGCGAAATCACCGATGAACATGACGAAGACAGCGCCGAGGTGCCAATCCCGGATGAACACGGCACCTATCTGATTGACGGCGGCATGACCATTCGCGATCTGAACCGGGCGCTGGACTGGCAATTGCCCGATGAAGAGGCCAACACCATTGCCGGACTGGTCATTCACGAAGCCCAGATGATCCCCGACGAGGGGCAGGTTTTCACCTTTCACGGCTTCCGCTTTGATATTGCGGAACGCATTATGAATAAAATCACCAAGCTGCGCATTCGCAAGCTTTGAGCAAAGGGGGCGCACCAAGCGCGCACCCTACCCTTTTATGAGACTGCCTTTATGGGTCTACGCCCTAACGCCCTTTGAACAGGCTGCCCATTATCCCCCGAACCAGACTACGGCCGGCGCGGGTGCCCAGTTGGCGGGCAAAGGATTTGGCAAAGGCGGTGCCGATACTGTCGCTGCGCGAAGATGATTTCCGGCGTGTCGGGCTGACCCGCCGTCCGCTGCTGCTTTTGCCGTCAAAGCGGCGGGCACGGGCAAATTCGCGTTCTTCGATCCTGGCTTTGTCGGCGGCTTTCTGCGCGGCGGCTTCGGCCTGTTCTGCCTCTTTGGCAGCCAGTTCGGCGCGCTTGGCCAGTCTTTCATAGGCGCTGTCGCGATCGGTGGCCTGTTCATACAATCCGGCCACAGGCGAGCGCGCCATCACCGCCTTGCGTTCCTTGGGGCTGATCGGGCCAAGGCGGGACGACGGGGGCCGGATCAGGGTGCGCTCCACAATGCTCGGCATGCCTTTTTTCAGCAAGGTAGAAACCAGCGCCTCCCCTACGCCGACGGATTTGATCGCCTCTGCCGTATCAAAACGCGGGTTTTCGCGAAAGGTTGCCGCCGCCAGCCGCAAGGCTTTTTGATCGCGCGGCGTAAAGGCACGCAAGGCATGTTGCACCCGATTGCCCAGCTGGCCAAGGATGTCTTCGGGCACATCGTCCGGGCTTTGAGTGACGAAATACACACCAACACCTTTGGAGCGGATCAATCGGGCCACCTGTTCGACCTTGTCCAGCAAGGCCTTTGGCGCATCGTCAAACAGCAAATGCGCCTCGTCAAAGAAGAACACCAGTTTGGGTTTGTCCGGATCGCCCACCTCCGGCAAGGTTTCAAACAGTTCCGACAGCATCCAGAGCAGAAATGTCGCATAAAGGCGCGGCGATTGCATCAACTGGTCGGCGGCCAGAATGTTGATCCGGCCACGCCCGTCCGGCGTGGTGGACATAATATCCGCCAGATCAAGCGCCGGTTCGCCAAAGAATGATTTGGCCCCCTGATTTTCCAGCACCAGCAAACGCCGTTGAATGGCCCCGATAGAGGCTTTGGAAACAGAGCCGTATTCCAGCGCCACCTCGCGGGCGTTTTCGCCAAGCCAGACCAGCATGGCGCGCAGATCCTTTAGGTCCAGAAGCGGTAGGCCTTCCTCATCCGCCATGCGAAAGGCGATGTTGATAACACCCTCTTGTGCTTCGGTCAGTTCCATCAGGCGCGACAGCAACAAAGGCCCCATTTCGGCAATAGTGGTGCGCACCGGATGGCCCTGCTCGCCGAACAAATCCCAAAACGTCACCGGAAATGCATCATAGCCATAATCGTCAAACCCGATGGTTTGCGCGCGCTTCACAAAGGCATCATGCAATTTGAAATCCGGCGATCCCGCCATGGCCAATCCGGCCAGATCGCCTTTGACATCGGACAAAAATACCGGCACCCCCTGAGCAGAGAAGCTCTCGGCCATGATCTGCAAGGTCACGGTTTTACCTGTGCCCGTTGCACCGGCCACCAACCCGTGCCGGTTGGCGTATTTCAACAGCAAGGTTTGCGGATCGCGATATGCCTCGCCTCCGCCGCCCAGAAAAATACGATCTATAGTTTGCATGGCCCCACCTTTGGCTAAATTTTCGCCAGATTACCCCGTTTCATTCCCGCGCGCCAAGCCATTTATGGATTCACTGCACCTTGTAATTGCCAGAATTCATTAATTTTCTCTTTAAACCTATAAAAAATACATAAACAGCTAGTTTTTACCCTGCGCCCTGTTGACGTCGCCCAGTGTCTTGCCGTAACAATAGCGCACAAATGATCGGCTGGTCCGATGGGGAGAACTGCGGGAAGCAGAAAAAAAGGGCACACATTTATTGTGTGCCTTTTTTAATTGGCCCATCTCCCCAACAGCAGTTTACCGCTTGGCTTTGATTTTGTGCCTGACAAGGCGTATAAAACCACATAACATTGGCTTAGACGTTTAACATCAAAAAGAAGAGTACCTTGATGAAACAGACCTTGATTTATCTTTCGACAGCGATCGCGCTGGCCACCGGTTCGGCAGCCTTTGCCCAGGATACCGCCACGGAAACCCCGAAAACCGATACCGCGCAACAGCCTGCGGCCCCGACCGACGAACAGTTCCCTGTCGCCGAAGAAAACCCGGAACCCCAACCCGGTCAGCTCTATGTGCGCGAAACCCACGGCGATTGGCAGGTTCATTGCGTCAAAGCAGCCGAAGACGCCCCTGAAGGCACCAAAGAGGTTTGCGGACTTTATCAGTTGTTGAAAGACGGAGACGGCATCGATGTCGCCGAAATCAACATGCGCCGTCTGCCCAAAGGGGGCAAAGCCGCCGCCGGCGTCGATTTCGCCAGCCCGCTGGGCAGCCTGCTGACCGCACAGGTGGTCATGCGCATCGATTCAGGCAAGGCAAAGCGCTATCCCTATAACTGGTGTGAACGTCTGGGGTGTTTTTCCCGTTTCGGTCTGACGCAAGGGGAAATCAACAATATGAAAAAAGGCATCAAGGCGACCTTTACCATTGCCGCGATTTCCGATCCGAAAAAGCCGATTACACTGGATATGTCGCTGAAAGGCTTTACCGCAGCCTGGAACGCGATTGATCCGCATTAGTGAAAAAGGCCCCTGCGTTTTTCGCGGGGGCTTTCTAACATTCCATTAACCCAAGAAATTGATATGAAATCCTTGCTCGAAAACCGGACGGTATTGTTATTCCTGTTTCTGGTCTCCATGCTCGCCGGATATTTTTCATTCCGCCTTATGTATGGTGTCGGAGACCAGTTTCCCTTTGCTCAGGAAATCATTCTGGTTGCCATCGGCACCATCGCCACGATCTTGATTACGGCACTGCTGCTGAGCCAGCAAACCGAAATGGAACTGCGCAAGGAAGGGCTGGTTCTGCTGCTCGATCAGAAAAGCGGGATTTACATGGCTTTGATCGAACATATCGGGGAAATCGTTGAAAAAGGCCAAATGAGCGCAGAGGCTCTGGCTGAACTGCGGGTTTTGAACCACAAGCTGGCGATGATCGCCAGTGCCAGTGTGATCCGCAAATTCAATGCGGTTCTGGGATTGCTGGATGACGCGGTTAACGATCAGGATATCAGCGATCCGGAACAGGCCAAAATCATGCAGGCGGTGGCGGTGCTCAGCTATCACATGCGCCGCGATCTGTTGGGAGCGGTAAAAGCAGATAGTGGCGATGACATCCTGAAAGACATCATCGCCAACAATATGGAACTGGAAGGGTAAAACCTTATTCCTGAGCCATTTTACGCAGGCCCAGAGCCAGGAAGATTTCCAGAACCCCGTGCAGAACCGCATAGAATCCGATCACCCAACCCATGGTCACAATGCCGGCTGCCGGATTGTTCCAGAGCAGAACCGGAATCGCAATCCCGAGCGCCAGAGAGATCAGACCACTGAGGCCCATAATCCATTCGCCGGTGATTTCCTTGCGCAACCGGATGGCGGCGCTGATTTCAAAAATACCGGTGGCAATCGACCACAGGGCCAGCATCACCCACATGAAGGTAACCAGAGAAATCGCCGACAGTCCGGGCATAACCAGAACCACGATACCGGCAAAAACCCCCAACACACCGCGCAGGATCAAGGCCCAGAAGTGATTATCCTGTGTGTCCCGTCCCCGCATGGCGGCAAAGATAGATAGAAATCCGTCCGCCATGGCGTAGGCCCCGAACAGCAGCGTCATGGTAAAGATTGCGCCCAGAGGCATCCAGAAAGCAAAGGCACCAAAGAGCAGTGTCAGCAGACCGCTGAACAAAATCCATCCCCATTTGGGCTTGAGTACGCTTACAACAAAGCTTTCCTGAACCGTCATTGCCGGATTCTGGCCGGCATTATCTTGTTCTTGTGTCATCTTGTTTTGTCCTTTTAAATTGAAATACATTTCGGGCTTTCCCGTGAACACCCGACCTGAATTACAGATAGAAACCCAAGGCTGCCTTACAAGATGCGACGCAAGATAAATGTCGGAGTCTACGCCCTAATTACCTTAGCCCGTCCTGACCTTTGACATCCTCTACCAATAGCCCGCCCATACGTGCATGCACGCGCCCGCCTTTGGCCATTGCCAGAATGAACACGATTTCATCGGCGCGTGGCCCATCGGGAAAGCCGACCTCGATGGCATCGAAATGGCTACGCACATAGGCGGCATTGATGTGGCCAAGCGGAATGTCAATCCGGCAGCCCATGCCGCCGACCTTCATCGCCGAGGGTACAATCGCCTTGGCTTCGCCCAGCCGTTCGCGCATGGAATAGCCGCCTGGCACATGCCAGATCGCGGAATGTTCGATTTCACCGGCAGCACCGGTAATCGCGCCCTTGCCATAACCGTCAATGCCGTCAACTCCGCCAAGGGCGGCGATCAACCGGTCGGTCAGCTCCAGCCCGAGCGGTTTCAGATCATCCATGGCCGGTTGCAAATCCGGCTCGAACCGCCCTGCAAACGGATTTGACACAATCGCCATGGCCGCGGCGCGCTGCACCGGCGCATCGCTTGGCCCGCCTTCATGGAAAATCTCCTCGGTGATTACCGAAATCTTGCGTAGTTTAAATTTCTGCATCGTCTGCTCCAATTATATTGTGGCGAAATCCGCTTTCGCCCACCTCCACCGTTTCGCCTTGCAACATCAACAAAGCCCCGCCGATCCGGCCACATCGGACCAGCTCCGCCGCATATTTTTGCCCCCGTTTCAGGGCCTGGCCAACCTCCGCCTTGCGCAGATTGCCAACGCCGACCGTTACTTTTCGCGGCCCCAGATCGCTGTCGGGTGCCACATCACAAGCGGCTTGGCGCTTTATGGCCGGATGATCGGGCAAATCAACCGCATTTGCAATCATCGTTGCCGCCACATCCGCCATGGCGGCGGTTTTGGCAATCACCGTGACCGCATCCGCAATCCCCAGCGACTGGCTGCGCCCGCGCCAACCGGATGTGGCAATTCCGCGCCAGGGCTGATCCGCTGTCACATGCAAACGCGCCGCGTGCTTATGGGCAATGGCACCGGTGTAGCTCTGCCCTCTGCCCAGATAAATCGCGATGTCGCCGCCGTTATTCACATAGGCCCTGTGCAGATCCGGCCCCGACAGCGCCGCCAGCACATGATCCGAAACCGCCCCCGCCACCGCCGCCATGGGCGTTACAAACTGCCCCCCATAGGGACGCACCGCCGCCAGCATTCTTTGCGCCACCGGCCCGACAAGCTGGGGTTCCTGATCCAGAGGTCTGCGCAATTCCGGCAGTTCATCCGCCAAGACCTGCAACAGCCGGTCAAAACAGGCCACCGCCCTTTGTTGCGCCGCCTTGCGCCCTGCCCCTGTCACCCCGATCAGCAAATCAATCGGGCCATGGTGCAGATGCAAGCGCCCGTCCGGCAGAATATGCGCCTGCGGGCCTTGCATTACACCTTGTCCACAGGGGCAACCGCGCGCATATCGGTGCCGTATTCGCCGCCCTTTTCCAACACATCGCGCAGATCGCGCACTGCATCGCTGTGACCGCCGATTGCCGCGTAATCCTCCCGCCGCAGGGTGAATTCCAGCGGCGCAACAATCGCCGGTGTCGGCACATAGCCAAAGGACCCCTCGGGCATATCCGCCACATCCACCATCACCGTAATGCCACCGCCCGGCCAGACATAGGCCTTTTGCCCGCCCAGCGTCACCGTGGTTTTGAAATCATGCACCGAACGGGTCAGCGCCACCGGATTGCGCGTCACACCGGCCCGCAAAGAGCCGCCCGCACCGCCCATAAACAGCACTGTACAAAGCGCCGGTTCGCAGTTTTCGGCGATCAATGCCACCGCTGCACGCAAGCGTTCCGGCATCGGTTCAGGCTGCGGTATCAAATCCTGATCCAGCACGAAATAGGCCGCATTTTCGCCCGTGGTCGAGGTCATCAACAGGGTCAGCCCGGCGCGCGCGCCCTTTTTCGGGTTCCAATCGCCAAGGATGGCCAAGGGATCGTCAATATTCGTCCCCCCCCAGCCAAGCCCGGGTTCCGCCACCTTGAAATACCGCCCCGGTGTAGAGCGCCGGCCAAGGATCTTGATCCCCGTGGGCGGCCAGTCCAGCACCTTGCCCGCCTGATGTTCGGAAACAACGCCGGTGATGTGGTCATCCACGACCACCACTTCATCCACCAGCCCCTGCCAGCCCGCCGCAAACATGCCGATCGCCGCAGACCCGCACCCAACCCGCATGCGTTGCTCGGCCACACCGTTCACAATCGGCGGCCGGCCCGATTGCACCACCACATCCGCGCCGCCTTCGATGCTCAATTCCACCGGCTCGCGGTTGAACAGGCGCAGCATGGCATCACAGGTGACGCGGCCTTCGGCCTTG
>JALWOO010000805.1 GCA_027083485.1 Amylibacter sp.
GACATATTCCGGCGGTGGCATCCCGCGCGATTGAGCCCATTCCTGCAGGCTGGTCTTGGCGTCGCGGGCATCTTTTTGCGCGCTGGAAATCCGTTTTCCCCACAATTTCAGCACCAGCTTGCGGGCCACATCATAGCCGGCATCCCGATAGACGGCGGCAATTACCGCTTCCAGCGCATCGGCCAAAAGCGCCTGTTTGCGCCGTCCGCCGGACAGCATTTCGGAGCGTCCCATTTTCAGAGCGGCACCCAGATCGATTTCACGCGCCACCTCGGCGCAGGTTTCCTTGCGCACCATGGCGTTGAAACGCGGGGCCAGCAGGCCTTCGGCTGCGTTCGGGTCGTGATCAAGCAGGGCCTCGCTGATTACCAGCCCCAGCACCCTGTCACCCAGAAATTCAAGCCGCTGGTTGTCGTCGCGTGTGGGCGAAGACAGGGATGAATGGGTCATGGATTCGATCAGCAACGCCGGGTTTTTAAACCGGTGCCCCAGACGGACTTCGAAGTCCTTGAGTTCGGCGGCGAGTTTCACTCCAGCCCCTTAAAGAAACGGTCGCTACGCCAGGTCCAGAAGGCCAGAATGGAGGATCCGGCAGAGGAGAACATCACCCGATCCGCCCGGCCGACAAGATAGGACGCGGGAACCATGCCTACGCCATAAGGCTGTTTGAAACGGCTGTCGGTAGAATTGTCGCGATTATCGCCCATGAAGAAATAATGCCCTTCGGGGACGGTAAAGACGCTGGTGTTATCGGCCTGTGTGGTGCCAATGTTCAGGATTGCATGCTTCACCCCGTTTGGCAGGGTTTCGATAAACGCCTGCTTGATACAGGCACCGCCTTCTCCAACCGCACCATTGGCGCAACGCGGACGGTTGCCGAGCGGACCTTGGGGGCCGTATTCTTCGACAAAAGGTTCCGTTTCCACCAATTCGACCGGCTGACCATTGATGTGCAAGCGGCCTTTGATGACCTGAATTTTGTCGCCGGGCAGGCCGATCAGGCGTTTGATGAAATCGGATTCATTGGCGGGGTGTTTGAACACAATAATATCACCGCGCTTAGGTTCGCTGCCCAACAGACGGCCATCCCAGTTTTTGGCGAAACCACAGAAGTTGAAATTACCAATGGTCGGGCAAGAGGCCCAGGAATACCCATAGGTGAATTTATTCACGAAAAGGAAATCCCCGATCAGCAAAGTGGGTTTCATGGAGCCTGACGGAATCCAGAACGGCTGAAACAGGATGGTGCGGATGATGCCGGCAAGAAACAGTGCCCAAAAGACAGTTTTAAAAGTTTCGGCGATTCCGCCTGATGAATTTTCTTTGCTCGCCATGTGCTGCGCCTTTTGGGTTTTGTGTTTGCCAAGCTACATGGCGTTTTGCGCGGGATTAGTCAACCTGTGCCCCGCAAAGTGGCACGGCGTCAATCACCACAAAGGCCTGTGCCCAAGGGTGATCATCCGTCAGTGACACATGCACAACCGCCTTATGCCCTGCGGGTGTCATTTCCGCCAGCCGTTTCGCGGCCCAGCCGGTCAGTTCCATGACCGGCTGACCGCTGTGCAGATTTTTGACCGACATGTCTTTCCAACTGATTCCCATGGCCAAACCGGTGCCGAGCGCCTTGGAACAGGCTTCCTTGGCGGCCCAGCGTTTGGCATAGGTGCCGGCAACATCCTTACGCCGCTCGGCTTTGTTTTGCTCGACCTTGGTAAAAACCCGGTTGCGAAACCTGTCGCCAAAACGGTTCAACGTCCCCGTGATCCGCTCGATATTCGCCATATCGGTTCCAACACCAAGGATCATCAGGCTACGCCTGTGCCAAAGGCCTCGTTGCGGGCTTCATCCATCAGGGCGCGCATCCGGCGCACGGCGCTGTCGAGGCCTGAAAAAATCGCTTCGCCAATCAGAAAATGCCCGATGTTCAATTCCATCACCTCGGGAAAGGCCGCAATCGGTTTGACGGTTTCATAGGTCAGCCCGTGGCCCGCGTGGACCTCCAGGCCCAGATCGGTGGCATAGCGGGTCATGTCGCGCAGTCGTTCCAGTTCGGCGTCGCGTTTGTCGAACCTCCCTTCTGCGTGGTAATCGCAATAAGCACCGGTGTGCAGCTCGATAACCGGCGCACCAATACGAAAAGCAGCATCAATCTGGGGTTTGTCGGCGGCAATAAAAATCGACACCCGGCAACCGGCCTCGCGCAAGGGCGCGATGAAATGGGCCAGCTTGTTTTCCTGACGCGCCACTTCCAGCCCGCCTTCTGTGGTCAGTTCCTGACGTTTTTCCGGCACAATACACACCGCATGGGGTTTGTGGCGCAGGGCAATGGCCTGCATTTCATCGGTTGCTGCCATTTCAAAATTCAAAGGCACATTCAGGCCCTCTACCAGCCCGTCAATATCGGTATCGGTAATGTGGCGCCGGTCTTCGCGCAGATGCGCGGTAATTCCGTCGGCCCCGGCCTGTTCGGCCAGCAATGCTGCCCGCAGCGGATCGGGATAGCTGCCCCCGCGTGCGTTTCGCACTGTGGCCACGTGGTCGATGTTGATCCCCAGACGCAAACGGCCAATGGGTTGTGTCAATGATGCGGTCATGTCGCGCCTCCTCGGTAATACAAAATGGAGCCTAGCGTGATTCTTCGTTCTCGTCAGCAGTTGCTTTGCGTTTGGCTTTGAGTTCTTTGAACTTGGCCATCAACATGCCTTTGCGGCGGTGCTGATAGGCCGCCACCAGCGGGCGCACAATATAATAACAAATTATGCCGCAAATTATGCCGGGTACGATCCCTCCGACCAGATAGGGGAGGAAAATATCATGAAAAAATTCGTAAAATCCGGTCCATGGAGCAGGCTCTGCGCCAAACAGGGCCTTTGTATTGGCCCAGAGCGTGGCCGAGGCCTCGGTAAAGCTGTTTCTGAGCTTGTGCCAAACGGTTTCCTCTGACGACATGCCCATCAGCCGCAAACCAAGCTGATAACTTGTGGTGGCGATAAACGGAAAAGTCAGCGGATTGCCAACCCATGTCCCCAACAAAGAGGCCACGAGATTGCCACGCAGCAAATAGGCAAGCGCCATGGCAGAGACAAAATGAAACCCGTAAAGCGGGGTAAATGAAACAAAAGCACCACAGGCAAATCCGATGGCGATTTTATGGGGCGAATCAGGCAGGCGTTTGATGCGATGGCCCAGATAGCTGATCACTCGTGCCCAGCCGGCGCGCGGATAGACTGCTTCGACAACAGATTCCCAATAGGTACGTGGTTTACGGCGTTTAAACACGCTTGCTCCTGTTTTTTTGGCTAGTCTGCTCTGTTTTTACGTTCACAATCCGCGACATCCGAATCGGCCTGAATTGCGGTAATCACATGGATCAGGTGTTCCACATCCCGCACATCAATATCAATCGTCATCCGATAAAAATCCTGTTTGCGGTCCGTGATTTTCAAATCGGAGATATTGGCGTTTTGTTCCCCGATCAATGTGCAAATACGTCCCAGCACACCGGATCCGTTGGCCATGGTGATTTGCAACGTAGCCCGATGGGTGGCTTCGCGGCGTCCCTGTGACCAATGCAGATCAATCCAGCGTTCCGGTTCGGAGTCATATTCCTGCAGACGGTCGCAATGGATGGTGTGGACCAACACACCCTGACCCGGCGTCGCAATGCCGACAATCCTTTCACCGGGAAGCGGCTGACAACAGGATGCCGGTTCAGCGAGCTGGTCCGCTTCCAGCCCCAAAATGCGTTCCGGTGGCAGGTCCACCTGATCGTCGGTTTTGCGAACCAGTTCCGGATACAGGACTTCGACCAGTTCCGTGCCGGTGATTTCCGCCGCACCAATCTTGGCGAGCAGGGCATTCGCATTGCCAAGGCCAAGCCGGTCGGCAGCTGTGTCCAAAGCTTTGTCAGTGGCCTTTTTGCCCACATGTTCAAGCGCCACACGCGCGAGTTCGCGCCCGAGCCGGATTTTGCTCTCTTGTTGTTCCGCCCGCAGCGCCCGCCGAATCGCGGATTTGGCGCGGCCGGTGACAACAATATCCAGCCATGTTGCCTGCGGCTTTTGTCCCTGCGCGGTGGTGATTTGAACGGATTGGCCATTGCGCAACCGAGTCCACAGCGGCACGCGGCGGCCATCGACCTTGGCCCCGACACAGGCAGATCCGATGCGGGTGTGAATGGCAAAAGCAAAATCAATAGGTGTGGCCCCGCGGGGCAGGCGGATAACATCGCCTTTGGGAGTGAAACAAAACACCTGATCCGCGAACATTTCCAGTTTTACATGTTCCAGAAATTCGTCGTTGGTGTGGTCTTCGCTGGCAAAACGCTCGGTCAGGCCTGCAAGCCATTTGAACGGATCCACCGCAAAGGGATTTTCTACCCTTTCGCCGTTTTTATAGGACCAATGCGCCGCGACGCCGGATTCGGCCACGTCATGCATGGCCTGTGTGCGGATCTGGATTTCTACCCGCTTGCCATCGCGTCCGGATACGGTGGTGTGTAGTGAGCGATAGCCATTGGATTTTGGCTGGCTGATGTAATCCTTAAACCGCCCGGGCACTGCCATCCAGCGGCGATGCACCTTGCCCAAGGCCTTGTATACGTCGTCTTCGCTGTCGGTGATGATGCGAAAACCATAAATATCGGAGAGACGGGAAAAGCCTTCTTTCTTTTCCTCCATCTTGCGCCAGATGGAATAGGGTTTCTTTTCACGGCCAAAAACGGTGGCGGTGACGCCGGCGGCGAACAAGACTTCTTCGATGTCGTCGGTGATCTTGGTGACCACGTCCCCGGTTTCATTACGCAGGCTGACAAAGCGGCGCATGATGGAATTGCGTGCCTCCGGGTTCAGGACTTTGAAACACAGGTCTTCCAACTCGTCGCGCATCCACTGCATGCCCATACGGCCGGCAAGCGGGGCATAGATGTCCATGGTTTCGCGGGCTTTTTGCTGCTGCTTGTCCGGGCGCATGTGCTTGATTGTGCGCATGTTGTGCAAACGGTCCCCGAGTTTGACCAGAATCACCCGCACATCCTTGGACATGGCCAACAGCAGCTTGCGGAAATTCTCTGCCTGTTTGTCGTCTTTGGAACTGAGTTCCAGATTGGTCAGTTTGGTGACACCATCTACCAACTGGGCAACCTCGGTCCCAAACAAATCCCCCACCTCTTTATAGGTGGCGTCTGTGTCTTCTACGGTGTCATGTAAAAGGGCAGTAATGATGGTGTCATCATCAAGCCGCTGTGCCGCCATCAGGCTGGCAACAGCTACGGGATGGGTGAAATAGGGTTCGCCGGAATGGCGGGTTTGGCCATCATGTTTGTCAAACCCGTATTTATATGCCGCTGCGAGGCGTTCTGTATTGGCCTCGGGATTATACCCTTTGACCTGATTGATCAGCTCTTCAACAGCGATCATTTTAGCTGTTTCCTGACGGCGTTACGCGGTGCCGCCAGTTGGCGACGTGCCGCAGATTATTTTATTTCCTGTGCTTCCATCAGGGCGCGCAGCAGGTTTTCCTCGGACATGTTATCCTCGGGTTTGTCATTTTCGGCACCCATCAGCAAGGCCATTTGGTCTTCTTCTGGCTCGTCAACTTCGATTTGGGTTTGATGGCTCTGGATCGCAGCCTCGCGCAGTTGTTCGGCTGTCAGGGTTTCTTCTGCAATTTCGCGCAGGGCAACAACCGGATTTTTGTCGTTGTCGCGAGGCACAGTCAATTCCGCACCGGATGCGATTTCGCGGGCACGGTGTGCCGCGAGCATCACCAGCTCGAAATGGTTTGCCACTTTGTCTACACAATCTTCGACAGTTACACGGGCCATAGGGCGACTCCAAGGATGCGGGATATCAGAATTGCAGCACATAAGACGTTTGGCGTCAAATGGCAAGGGCTAAAGCGTTTCTACGGAAAGTCGATGCACTATGCAGGAGCGTTTGGTATTTGCTGGATTTCCGCCAGCTGATCTTTGGTAAAGCGGTTCAGCAGTTGGTCAAGGGTTTCGTCACTAACCGGATGCACCCAATCAGGTACAATATCGCGCATCGGAACCAAAACAAATGTCCGGTCCTGAAGTCGGGGATGCGGCAGAATCAGTTGCTCTGGAGCTTGTTTCATCTGTTCTTCCAGCGACAAATCCCGCCAGCGCCGGTATTGCGCCGGGTCCGGTGTGATTTCACCGTCAAAATCGATCAGATCCAGATCAATTATGCGCGGTTCCCAGCGATCGGTTCTTGTGCGCCCGAGCAGGTGTTCGATATGGTGCAAATGCGCCAACATTCCCTGCGCATCCAACGTGGTTTCACACAGCACAGCGCCATTGGTAAAGTCGGGGCCGGAGCCAGCGGGGAAGGCTTTCGTTCTATAGAGCGCACTTTGGTGCAAAATTTTGACCGATTCGCTTGACAACAACTCTAAGGCATCCTCTACTGGAGGTAGGTCTCCCCTGAGGCTGTTTGATTGGTTCGAACCCATCGCAATAATGCATTTTCGGACTCTTTTTTGACTTTTCGCGGGTTGCGGTCTCAAGATTTCGGCCTATTTTCTGCACCGGACGACCGGCAATACATTACACGCACTTAACCTACAACATGTTGGTTGGCCAGATTTGAAAGGAAGTATTATGTTTTATCGAGACGAGCGCCTCGCGCTATTTATCGACGGTTCTAATTTATATGCCGCCGCTAAAGCACTGGGCTTTGATATAGACTACAAACTCCTGCGATCAGAGTTTATGCGCCGTGGCAAGCTGCTGCGTGCGTTTTACTACACTGCATTGCTGGAGAGTGAAGAGTACTCACCTATCCGACCGCTGGTGGACTGGTTGAACTACAACGGGTTCAACATGGTAACGAAACCGGCAAAGGAATACACGGATAGTATGGGCCGCCGGAAGGTCAAAGGAAACATGGACATCGAACTTGCTGTTGATGCGATGGAGCTTGCGCCCCATGTGGATCACATCGTGATCTTCTCGGGTGACGGTGACTATCGGCCTTTGGTCGAATCGCTTCAGCGTCAGGGCGTTCGGGTTTCCGTTGTGTCGACCATCCGGTCGCAGCCACCGATGATATCGGATGACCTGCGCCGTCAGGCTGACAATTTCATCGAACTGGATGAATTACGCGATGTTATTGGTCGTCCGCCACGCCCGGATATGCCGGATTTCCATGTGGAGCCTGAATTGGAAACCGAAGAATAGGTTTTCAATAAACACTGGGTAGTATTGGAAATGGGCCTTGAAAGAGGCCCATTTCTTTTGTTTTGGCACTGTTTTTACTGTCTGGCGCATACTGTTAGTGGACCTATCGGTTTGGCAAGGGTATGACCGACGCAAACCGTTTGTCTTGCAGGGGCCACGATGGAAAAGCCAAACCTCTCTCTTTATCTTGCCGCACCACGTGGTTTTTGTGCCGGTGTGGATCGGGCAATCAAGATCGTCGAGATGGCAATCGAAAAGTGGGGTGCGCCGGTTTATGTGCGCCATGAAATCGTTCACAACAAATACGTTGTGGATGAATTGTGCGCACTCGGGGCGATTTTTGTGGAAGAACTGGAAGAATGCCCCACAGACCGGCCCGTGATTTTTTCCGCCCATGGCGTGCCTAAATCCGTACCGGAAGCAGCAAAACAGCGCCAGATGATCTATGTGGATGCAACCTGTCCTCTGGTCAGCAAGGTACACATCGAGGCCGAGCGCCACCATGCAAACGGATTGCAAACCGTGATGATCGGGCATGCGGGGCATCCGGAAACCATCGGTACCATGGGGCAGTTGCCAGCGGGCGAAGTTCTGTTGGTTGAAACCGCCGATGATGTGGCACGATTGAAACCACGCGACCCGCAAAAGCTGGCGTTTATTACACAAACCACCTTGTCTGTGGATGATACCACAGCCACCGTTGCAGCACTTCGGGCAAGGTTTCCGGCCATTGTCGGCCCGCATAAGAAAGACATCTGCTATGCCACAACCAATCGTCAAGAAGCCGTAAAAGCTGTCTCCCCAAAGGTTGATGCCCTATTGGTAATCGGAGCGCCAAATTCCTCCAATTCGCGTAGATTGGTCGAGGTTGGGACAACTTCAGGGTGTAATTATTCCCAATTGGTGCAGCGGGCGGACGATATTGACTGGCGGGCACTTGAAGGCGCAAAGGCCATCGGTATTACTGCCGGGGCTTCGGCTCCGGAAATCCTGATTAACGAAGTCATTGATGCCTTCAAGGCGCGTTACAATGTGACCTCCGAAATTATCGAAACCGCGATCGAGGATGTGGAATTCAAAGTTCCCCGCGTGTTGCGCACATGACTGCCGACTCTGAAACCATTGCCGTTTATAACGCCAAAGCCGCCGAATATGACGCGCTGGTCAACAGCGAAGGTCCGGGAGAGCGATTGGCCGCTTTTATTGCTGGGTTTCCCAAGGGCGCGCGGGTGCTGGATTTCGGGTGCGGCACCGGTAGTGCGGCTGCCTGCATGCGGGATCAAGGCTTGCAGGTGACGGCATTGGATGCATCTGCGGAAATGGTTGCCCTTGCCAAACGGCGGTTTGATCTGGATGTGACGCTCGGCACGTTTGATGATCTGACAGCCCGCAATGAATATGACGGTATCTGGGCCAGCTTTTCCCTTTTGCACGCCCCGCGAGAGGACATGCCCCGATATCTGGATGCCATTCATCGGGCATTGCGCCCGAATGGCCGTTTCAACATCGGCCTGAAAACCGGCACAGGCGAACAGCGGGATGCGCTTGGCCGTCGCTATACCTATTACACTGAAACCGAATTGCGCGGCCTGCTGGCCAATGCGGGATTCTCCATCACTCACATTCATACCGGTGCCGGCCCTGGCCTTGACGGTGTGATAGCCCCCTGGATTACGATTGACTGCCATGCCTGAACTTTATGCTTATACTGACGGAGCCTGCTCCGGTAATCCCGGCCCGGGTGGCTGGGGTGCCCTTCTGATCGCGCGCGATGGGGACAAGGTGGTCAAGGAACGCACCCTAAAGGGTGGTGCCGCCGATACGACCAACAACCGGATGGAGCTGAGCGCCGCGATCAAAGCATTGGAAGCCCTGGAACGCCCAAGCAAAATTACCATCGTTACCGACAGTTCCTATGTCAAAGACGGGCTGACCAAATGGATTTTCGGCTGGAAGAAAAACGGCTGGAAAACCGCTGCCAAAAAACCGGTCAAGAATGTGGATCTCTGGAAACAGCTCGACGCGGCACAGGCCCGTCATCAGGTGAGCTGGGAGTGGGTCAAAGGCCACGCAGGCCATCCGGAAAACGAACGCGCCGACGAATTGGCGCGCGAGGGTATGGCACCATACAAGAAATAGAAAATATGCAAAAACAGCGGGATTTTGACAATGTATGATTTTCTAATGTTCAAAACCTTTATTGCCCCCACGGTTTTGCTGATTTGCTACTATCTGGGGGCCGTGGTTATGCCGCTGGCCAGCGTCTACATGGTGCGCAAACTGGCTCCGTATTTTGGTCAAGCCGCCAGCAACGTCGCTGCCCATATTCCGGCGAAATATCGCAACCGTTTGTATTTTGCGATGTTCCTGGCCTTTATTTGCATGGAAATCATATGGCGTATGATGTTCGAGACTATGATAGCCTACTTCCAGATGCGTCAGGCGCTGGTTGGAATGGCCGGTTAGTGGGCTTGAACGATGTATTACAAAATGAAGTCGTCACTCCCCAATGCCACCATTCCCCGCAGGCCGATTTCAAAATCTGCAACACCATCCCCGTCTATATCAGCCTGAATAACGGTCCGAACAGCGGTGGTTTTATAGATCAATTCGCCTTCGGTGTGGCTGAACGATGTTTCCCCCGCAAATACAAAGGCCTGATCCCCGGCGGCTGATCCGGCGTCTATTTTGCTCAGGTCTATTTTATCCAGACCCTTGGCGAAATCCATAATGACATCGCGCTGGGAAATGGATGTACCGGTTTCGCTGGCATCCTCAAAATGGAACACATCCGCCCCGAGCTGCCCGCGCATCACGTCCTTTCCCTGTCCGCCATAGAGGTGATCATTCCCTTTGCCCCCTAACAAGCGGTCGTTGCCATCCCCGCCATACATCAGGTCATTCCCCTTTGCGCCAACCAGCTTGTCTTTGCCGGTGCCGCCATACAGGCTATCAAAGCCAAAACCGCCATTCAGGGTGTCGTCACCTTCGCCGCCATAAAGTGTATCCGCCAGCTGGTGCCCGAACAAACGGTCATTACCGGCATCCCCCTGAAGAAAATCGCGGCCACGTCCGCCCGCCAGCAGATCATTGCCATCGCCGCCCATCAGCCGATCATGCCCCAATCCACCGATCAGCCGGTCGTTTCCATCCATTCCGGACAGAACATCATTGCCCCGATGCCCGGCGAGTTTATCCGCAAAACCTGTGCCGACGTATTCTTCGCCAGAGGCATTGCCCGAAAAATTGACCGCAGCTGTTCGGAAATCAAGAAACTGCGCCTGTACGGATTGATCGGCGTCATCCCCCAATGTCCGGCTTCGATCTGTCCAGGTAATCACAACGCGGCTGTCGGTAAGGGTGGTAATGTCGGAGAAGAAACGATCATTGTTTGCAAGAATAAGATCGCTGGCAGGGCTGCCATCTGTATTGAACACCCGGGCCTGAATGCCTTGTAGTTTAAATCCGTTTTCTGCCAGTCTTTGATCGTTCCAGGAAATGACAAAACGCCCATCCGGCAAGCCGGTTACCACGGGCGAACCTTGATTCAGATCGGCCGTGTCGTCAATCGTAATTGTATCGCTGAAAGCTGTGCCATCATTTGAAAAGACGCGGGCAAATATGTCGTGGTTGGAAGTAGATGATGCTTTTGACTCTTGCCAGGTAACAACAAATTTTCCGCCGCCAATATCGGCGATCGAATTAAGGGCCTGCGTGCCTTGCGTTGTGG
>JALWOO010000806.1 GCA_027083485.1 Amylibacter sp.
CCCATGCGCGCACAAAAGCTCTATGCCGGTGTTACCCTGCGGGAAACCCGCACCCGCCTGCACCTGACCCAAAAGGAATTCGCCGCCAAGCTGGGGGTCTCCCTGCCCTATCTGAACCAGATGGAAAATAACCATCGGCCGATTTCCACCACGGTGGTTCTGGCGCTGGCACAGGAATTCGGCTTTGACGTCACCCGCCTGTCGGTCGGAGAAGCCGCCCGTATGGTCACCGACATGCGCGAAGCCCTTGCCGATCCTGTGTTTGGCGATATTCCGCCACCCACGGCGGATTTACAACTGACCGCCTCCAATGCACCGGCCCTTGCGCGCGCCTTTTTGCGCCTGCATCAGGCTTATCGCCAAAGTCAGGAACGGCTGGCCTCCCTTGACGAAGCCTTGGGCAGGGAAAACGCCACCCTCGCGCCTTCGCCCTGGGACGAGGTCCGAGATTTCTTTCACTATTGCAACAACTACATCGACAGCATCGACCATGTGGCCGAAAAATATGCCGATGCCGCCGGTTTACAGGGCAACCACCCGATTGAAGCCGCGGCAAAATGGCTGCGCGAGACCCATCAGGTCACAACTGTTACCGGCGATAACGGCCTGCGCCGCTATGATCCCCAGACCCGCACCCTGAGCCTGTCAGGGCAAGCCAGAAACGCCACCCGCCTGTTTCAGATTGCCCACCAAAGCGCCCTGATCGCCCATGACGATCTGCTGGAAGCCACCCTTGATTTTGCCAATTTCCGCAGCCCCGAGGCCCGCGCGATCTGTAAAATCGGATTGGCCAATTATTTCGCCGGTGCCGCCGTGATGCCCTACCGCCTGTTTTTGCAGACTGCACAGGAAACCCGCCACGATCTGGAACGGCTCTCGCATATTTTCGGGGCTTCCATCGAACAGGTGGCGCATCGCCTCTCGACCCTGCAACGCCCCGGCCTCAAGGGTATCCCGTTTTTCTTTGTACGGGTAGATCAGGCCGGCACCATCACCAAACGCCATTCTGCCACCAGCCTCCAATTTGCCCGCTATGGCGGCGCATGCCCGCTGTGGAACGTGCACCGGGCCTTTGAAACACCGGGGCAGTTTTTGCGGCAACTGGCGCAAACACCGGACGGATTGCAGTATTTTTGTCTGGCGCGGGATGTGTCAAAATCCGGTGGGGCCTTTAACGCCCCGCGCCGGCGCTATGCCATTGGCCTTGGCTGCGAAGTCCGCCATCTGGACGCGCTGGTTTACGGCGATGATCTGGATGTGGACAACAGCGCCGCCTTTGAGCCGATCGGCATTTCCTGTCGTATTTGCGAACGCACCAACTGTCACCAACGCTCGGTGCCACCGCTGGAACGCGCCTTGCACATAGACCACAACCGCCATGATGTACTGCCCTACGGCATTGAGGAGTAAGCATGAAACCCCTGTTTAGTAAAACCGCCCTCGATCAGGCCGCCGATCAGGTCTATGCACGCATGCTGCCAACGCCACAACTCAACTGGCCCCTGATCAGCGCGCGTCTGGGCACCGAGACCTGGGTCAAACACGAAAACCACACCCCGATCGGTGCCTTCAAGGTACGCGGCGGCATTGTCTATCTGAACGACCTCGCTTCCCGGGGACCGTGCAAAGGAATCATCACCGCCACACGGGGCAATCATGGCCAGTCGATCCCCTTCGGGGCCGCGCCTCACGGCATTCCGGTGACCGTCTATGTCCCCAAGGGAAACTCCGCTGAAAAGAACGCCGCCATGAAGGGCTGGGGGGCCGATCTGCGCGTATTTGGTGATGATTTCGAAGCCGCCCGACAGGAAGCCATGCGCATCGGCGCGGAACAGGACCTGCATCCGATCGCGCCATTCCACGAATTGCTGGTGCGCGGTGTTGGTACCTATGCGCTGGAGTTTTTCACCGCACAGCCGGATCTGGATGTGGTCTATGCACCGATCGGCATGGGCTCCGGTCTTTGCGGTCTGATTACCGTGCGCGATTTGCTTGGCCTGAAAACCGAAATCGTCGGCGTGGTGTCGGATCGCGCCGATGCCTATGCCCAGAGCGTCACGGCCGGTAAAATCATCAGCACCAAAACCGCCAACACCTTTGCCGATGGCATGGCTTGCCGCATTCCCATGCAGGACCCGCTCGACATCATCGCCAAGGGCGTGTCGCATCTGGTGCGGGTCACAGACGATCAAATCGCCGACGCCATGCGCCACTATTACACCGACACCCACAACATCGCCGAAAGCGCCGGTGCCGCCGCGCTTGCAGCGGCCCTGAGCGAAAAAACCGCATTGGCGGGCAAGAAAACCGGCCTGATCCTGAGCGGCGGCAATGTGGACAAAGACTGGTTTCAAACCGTTTTGGCAGGCAAAACACCAAAGGTTTAATATATTTCGAATTCGTAAAAAATATCCCCGCCGGAGGCATAAAAACTCTTATGCCTCCGGCGGGGATATTTGGACGAATTCGAAAAGGAAAACCGTGCTTTACAACGTACGTTCGACCATCAGTTTCT
The DNA here is from genome assembly GCA_027083485.1 of Amylibacter sp. Classification (GTDB taxonomy): domain Bacteria; phylum Pseudomonadota; class Alphaproteobacteria; order Rhodobacterales; family Rhodobacteraceae; genus Amylibacter. The sequence continues at coordinate 2,516 of JALWOO010000806.1, forward strand.
TGATTTCCGCGATTGCCTTGGCCGGGTTCAAACCTTTGGGGCAGGTCTGGGTACAGTTCATAATGGTGTGGCACCGGTACAGCTTGAACGGGTCTTGCAGCTCGTCCAGACGGGTGCCGGTGGCCTCGTCGCGACTGTCGATGATCCAGCGATAGGCGTGCAACAGCGCGGCGGGACCGAGGTAGCGGTCCGAATTCCACCAATAGCTCGGGCAGCTGGTGGAGCAACTGGCGCACATGACGCATTCATACAGGC
>JALWOO010000807.1 GCA_027083485.1 Amylibacter sp.
GGGCCGCCGCAATGCGTTGGGGCGGGTGAAGTTCATTTTCCCGAACAAGTTTAATATCTATCTGCATGATACGCCCTCCAAAAACCTGTTCAATAAACAGATACGTGCCTTTAGCCATGGCTGTGTACGGGTAAAAGATCCGTATGATCTGGCGTATAAACTGCTTGAGAAACAAACATCCAATCCGCAAAAGGCCTTTAAGGCATGGCTCGATACGGGGCGTGAACAATACGTTAATCTGGAAAAACCGGTGCCGGTTTACCTGCTGTACCGGACGGCCTTTTTCTTTGGCAAGGACCGGATCCAGTATCGCCGCGATGTCTATGGCCGCGACAAGAAAATCTTTAATGCTCTCGCCAAGGCAGGGGTGACATTGCAAGCGGTTCAGGGATAAACACATCCCTGACGGATCAGATTTGCGGGCGTCCGGCGGGGCGCCCGTTTTCGTATAAAGAGGCACAAATGGCAGATTACAGCATTGCAGAAATAGCCGAACAACTGGGTGCAGAGGCGGTGGGCGATTTGTCGTTGCGGATCGCGCGTGTGCAAGAGCCGCAAAACGCGCAAGCAGGAGATTTGGCGCTGGCGATGGATCCGGCCTATGGCGAAGCTCTGCAAAACGGTGGCGCACAGGCTGCGATTCTGTGGGAAGGGGCCGATTGGCAGGCCTTGGGGTTAAAGGCCGCGATTTTTGCGCCGCGCTCGCGTTATGTTCTGTCCGGTGTTTCCTATGTGTTCGAACAGAAACCGGAAATCGCGGCGGGTATTCACCCGAGCGCGATCATTGATGACACGGCCGTCATTGGCGAGAACCCCGCGATTGGCCCTTTTGTGGTGATCGGTGCCGGTGCAAGGATCGGGGCCAATGCCCGGATATTGTCGCATTGCTCGATTGCCGAGAACGCCGTTATTGGCGACAATGCGCTGTTGTATCAGGGCGTGCGGATCGGTGCGCGGGTGCAGATCGGGGATGATTTTATCGCACAGGCCGGTGTGGTGGTCGGGGTGGACGGGTTTTCCTATGTCACCCCCAAACCCGGAGCCGTAGAAGAAGCCCGCGCCACGGGTAAAATCACACAGGCTAGCCGCACAGACGGGTTTGCCCGCATCAATTCGCTTGGCTCTGTGATTGTCGGGGACAAGGTCGAAATGGGGGCCAACACGGCCATTGATCGGGGTACCATTGCCAATACCACCATTGGTGACGGCACCAAGCTCGATAACCTCGTGCATGTGGGCCATAACGTGCAGGTTGGCAAACATTGCCTGCTCTGCGGGCAGGTGGGAATTGCCGGTTCCTGTGTGATCGGGGATCGTGTGGTGCTGGGCGGTCAGGTCGGCGTTGCGGACCATTTGAATATCGGCTCCGATGTTATTGCCGCGGGCAAGTCGGGCATTTCAAGCCATGTGCCCTCTGGTCGGGTGATGATGGGCAGTCCGGCAATGCGGATGGATCTGAACGTGGAATCCTACAAGGCCCTGCGCCGTTTGCCCCGCCTTGTGGCAAAGGTGCAGGAACTGGAAAAGGCGCTTTCAAAGTTGGCGGAAAATGGCTAATTCTCGGGCCAAAGAAACGGTTGCGGAAATGGGCTGAATGTCGGTACAGCAGAAAATTATTGAAATTCTGGCGGAACAGGCCTTGTTGGAACCAGCGGACGTGACGCTGGATGCAACGCTGGAAAGCCTTGGCATCGACAGTATGAATCTGGTCGAGATCATCTTTGCCATCGAGGAAAGTTTTGACATCGAAATTCCCTTTAACGCCAATGAGCCGGATGCGGGCGGGTTTGATATTTCGTCGGTCCAAAGCATCATCACCGCAGTAGAGGGCCTGTTGGCCGCGCAAAAGGCCTGACGGATGGCGCGGGTTGTGATTACGGGGCAGGGCACGGTGAATGCGCTGGGCATGGATGTTGCCGGCACGCTGTCCGCGATGATGCAAGGGAGCTCTGCCATTGCGCCGCTTGATATTCCCGATGTGGATCGCCTGATGATCCGGATCGGCGCGCAGGTGCAGGGCTATGATCCGCTGGCGCATTTCCCGAAAAACAAATTGCCGCTCTATGACCGTTTTACCCAGTTCGCCCTGATTGCCGGAGCCGAGGCCATGGCCCAATCCGGCCTGACCATTTCCGATGAACTGGCCCCGCGTGCGGGGGTGGTGCTTGGTACGGCAGGCGGCGGGCTGCAAACACAGGACGATAATTTCCGCGCCGTCTATGAGCAGGGTAAAAACCGCGTGCATCCTTTTGTCGTGCCGCGTCTGATGCATAATGCAGCCGCCAGCCACCTGTCGATGACCTACGGGTTACAAGGGCCGGTCTTTAGTGTGTCAACGGCCTGTGCATCTTCCAACCACGCCATGGGGCAGGCGTTTCAGATGATCCGTTCCGGCGGGGCGACGGTTGTGCTGACCGGCGGGGCCGAGGCCATGTTGTCCTTTGGCGGTATCAAGGCCTGGGAAGGGCTGCGTGTCATGTCCAAGGACGGCTGCCGCCCGTTTTGCGCCAGCCGCAACGGCATGGTGCAGGGCGAAGGGGCAGCGGTGTTTGTCTTCGAGGAGTACACCCACGCCCGTGCGCGCGGGGCGGAAATTCTGGCTGAGGTTGCCGGTTTTGCGATGAATTCGGATGCGGCGGATATTGTGGTGCCAAGCCGGCAAGGGGCCGAACGGGCCATGCGGGCGGCGCTTGCGGATGCGGGGCTGTCAGTCGGGGACATCGGCTATATCAACGCCCATGGCACCGGCACCAGGGCCAACGAC
>JALWOO010000808.1 GCA_027083485.1 Amylibacter sp.
GTCCCTTGGGGGTGCGGGGGGCCATGCTGCCGAACCCTTCGGTGCCATGTACATGGGTGGAATGGGGATTCGGGGCCATCAGCAGCGGTTTATCCGCGCCGCGCGCCACGGGCACATCGCGTCCGGCCAGTTCCGTCAGCACCAGCGCGTTGCGGGTGGAAATATCCACGCCCACATTGCCGAAAACCGTTGTCAGCCCTACCACATCCAGTTCCGGTGCCAGAAAAGCATAGAAAATCGCCATGGCGTCATCTACGCCGGGGTCTGTGTCGATGATGATTTTTTGCGGGGTCATTGGGCGTGTTCTTTCAGAAAGTCGATTACGTCTTGATATGGCGGAATGGCGTTTGCTGCGCCGTGTTTTGTGACTTGCAGGGCGCTTGCGGCGGCGGCATAGCGCAGGGCTTGCGCTGCATCGCTGTGGGCATCGTATTGCGCCAGAAAGGAGCCTAGAAAGGTATCCCCCGCGCCGGTGGTATCCACGGCCTGCACGGCAAAAGCATCCTGATGCAGGGTGCCGTTGTCGCTGCGCAGCCAGCACCCTTTGGCCCCGAGTGTCACCAGCAGCATCGGCACCTTGATATCATCCACTGTGCCGCCGCAGGTGTCGGCCAGTTCGGCGGCTTCGGTTTCATTGACCACCAGCAGATCGGTCAGGGGTAACAGATCGGCGGCCAGCTCCGGTGAAAACGGGGCCGCGCTATAGGCAATCTTAAAGCCGTGATCTTTGGCATAGCGGGCGATGTCGGCGGTCAGGTTGGTTTCGTTCTGAAACAGAACCCAGTGATCCGCCCCGTTCAGCCCGTCCAGCGCGGCACGCACCATGTCCATTGTCAGGCACTGGTTGGCCCCGCTGAAAATCACGATCTCGTTTTCCGCGTCCGGGTCCACATAGATGATGGCATGGCCGGTGGGGGTGTCGGTCTCCAGAATATGGGTCTTGTCGATTCCGGCAGCGCTGATCTGGGCGTTGATCCAGCTGTCACCCTTGCCCACACACCCCACATGGCGCAGATAACCGCCCGCGCGCGCTACGGCTACGGACTGGTTCAACCCCTTGCCGCCAAGGTGTTTGGCATGGTCCAGCGCCAGCAGGGTTTCCCCAGGGCGCGGCATGTGGGGAACCTGATAAACAAGGTCTGCATTGATCGAGCCAAAGTTAATAATCATCGCTGTTTCCCCCTTCTCAAAACGGCGCAGAATCGCATAAAAGAGGCCAGAATATGAATCTGCCGTTGCTGTTGCAACCCATTTTTCCAGTTGGTCAATGTTTGCGCCATTGCGGTTCGGGTTTCAACGCGATAGAGGCAGGCCTTGAACGGCGAAAAATGCCAATGCAGCAACGGTGAATGCGATGACCCAGCCCAAGAAGCTCTTTGTCAAAACCTATGGATGTCAGATGAACGTCTATGACAGCGAACGCATGACCGATGCGCTCGGGGTTTCGGGCTATGTGGCCACGGATACGCCGGATGATGCGGATATGATTTTGCTGAACACCTGCCACATCCGCGAAAAGGCCGCCGAGAAAATCTATTCCGAACTGGGGCGCTATAAACCGTTCAAAGCGGCAAAGCCGGATTTGAAAATCGGCGTGGCCGGCTGTGTGGCACAGGCCGAAGGCGCGGAAATCATCCGCCGTCAGCCGATGGTGGATCTGGTTGTGGGGCCGCAGGCCTATCACCGGCTGCCGGAAATGGAACAGGCTGCCGGCAAGGGCAGTAAACAGGTGGACACGGATTTCCCCGAAGAAGACAAATTCGACCATCTGCCCCGTGGTCCCAAAGCGCGGCGCGGGCCGTCGGCGTTTTTGACGGTGCAGGAAGGCTGCGACAAATTTTGCGCCTTTTGCGTGGTGCCATACACACGCGGGGCAGAGGTGTCGCGCACAGTGGACCAGATCATGGCCGAAGCCCGCGATCTGGTGGAGCGCGGTGTGGTGGAAATCAATCTGCTGGGCCAGAATGTGAACGCCTGGCACGGGGAAAAGGACGGGGCCGAATGGGGGCTGGCGCAGTTGATTCGCGAATTGGCCAGCATTGACGCGCTGAAACGCATCCGGTTTACCACCTCGCACCCCAATGACATGGACGACGATTTGATTGCCGCCCATGGGGATGTGGAAAAGCTGATGCCCTATCTGCACCTGCCGGTGCAATCGGGGTCCGATAAAATCCTCAAGGCGATGAACCGCAAGCATACGGCGGCGCAGTACCTGAAACTGATCGAGCGCATCCGCGCGGCGCGCCCCGATATTGCCCTGTCCGGTGATTTTATCGTCGGCTTTCCCGGCGAAACCGAGGCCGATTTCGAAGCCACCATGGCGCTCTGTGAACAGGTGCGGTACGGGCAGGCGTTTTCGTTCAAATACTCCCCGCGTCCGGGAACACCTGCGGCCGATCGTGCGCATGTGGAGGAGGCGGAAAAATCCGCCCGTCTGGCCCGTTTGCAGGAATTGCTGGCGCGCCACCAGCGGGAGTTTCAGGAAAGCATGGTTGGCAAGGTTTTGCCGGTTCTGCTGGAGAAACCCGGCCGTCTTGAGGGGCAGATGGTAGGCAAATCGGAGTTTCTGCACGCGGTACACATGCAGGCGGATCCGGCGCTGAAGGGGCAAATCGTACAGGCGAGAATCCTCTACTCGGAGCGAAACTCCCTTGCCGGAGAAATTGTCTAAGCCAGCTAATCCATTGGAAACAGCCGGATTACCCTTTGTATGGAACCAATTTGCTGCTGGGATGGAGGATTGTTTCCAATCTATACCTAG
>JALWOO010000809.1 GCA_027083485.1 Amylibacter sp.
CCTTATACCGGCATTCACACTGCACATAAATTGTGAGCCCAGAGAACAATGAAACAGTATCGATCCAGTCTTTGGTTAATAACCGGCGTTTGCTTAAGTTTGACCTTTTTCACCGCCTTTATTCTCTACCGCATAACCGCCAGCCCCTATGTGGTTCTGATCGCCAGCTTTGTGGCGAGCTTCTTGCTGATGTTTGCATTTTTAACGTATCGCAGGCCGGAAATTCCCCAACCGGTTGTGCAGAAAACCGCGTTCAAACAGGGCAGGGATGCTTTTGACGGTGCAGTTCCGCCGCCTGTTCCGGATGGGCCATCGCGCACGGACGGGCAGGAGGGCGGGGAAGCCGAAAAGGTTACTGCACAATCCTATGAGGATTTTCCCATTGCGGTATTGCGGATTTCACCGGATGACCGGGTCACCTATTGCAACCGTGTTGCCCGTGAATATTTGGGGCTGACAAAGGGGGAAACCCCCCGATTTGACGAATTGGTCACCGGTTTGGGGCGAAGTGTGCCGGCCTGGATCAATTCTTATCGAAACTCCGGCAAATCTTCGGTGCCGGAAATGCTGGAAACCCGACGGGACACAAGCGCCAGCGTCTTGCAGGTTTCGCTCATAGATTCCCACTGCACGCCAGAGGGCACATTGTTGGCGACCCTGTCGGATGCAACACAATTGCAATCGCTTCAGGCGCAATTTGTCCAGAGCCAGAAAATGCAGGCCATCGGTCAGCTTGCCGGTGGGGTCGCCCATGATTTCAACAATTTGTTAACCGCGATTTCGGGCTATTGTGATCTGTTGATGTTGCGCCACGAACAGGGCGATCCGGACTATGGCGATCTGATCCAGATCAGCCAGAATGCCAATCGGGCAGCGGCCCTTGTCGGGCAATTGCTGGCCTTTTCGCGCAAACAAACCCTGCAACCGCAGGTGATCAATGTGAACAATGCCCTGTCGGAGCTGTCACATCTGTTGAACCGTCTGGTCGGCGAAAAGGTTCATCTGAACACGGTTTACGGCCGGGATTTACCGGAAATTTTTGTGGATGGCCGCCAGTTGGAACAGGTCATTATGAATCTGGTGGTCAACGCCCGCGACGCTATGCAGCCCGGCGGCGAAGTGGAGATTGTTTCCGGAGTGGAAGAATACAAAATCAACACGCTGATTCAAAAAGCAACAGTTCCCGCCGGCCGTTATGTCAGCATTCAGGTGCGTGACACGGGCTGTGGTATACGTGTCGATCAACTTGAGAAAATATTCGAGCCTTTTTATTCGACCAAAAAGGCAGGCGAAGGCACCGGCCTTGGGTTGTCGATGGTTTACGGGATTATCAAACAGACAGGCGGGTTTATTTTTGTCGAGAGCAAGCCGGAACAAGGGACGGTTTTCACCATCCTGTTACCTGAATATGATGGCCGGGAAGTCGTTTCAGAACCGGCGAAAAATCTGGAGAAACCGGCGGCAACTGCGCTCAACGGGCTTTGTGTGATGCTGGTTGAGGACGAGGCACCGGTGCGGGCTTTCGCCATGCGCGCACTGAATTTGCACGGCGTGGATGTTACCGAAGCAGAGTCCGCCGAACGCGCTCTGGAAATTCTGGAAGACCCGGATCATTTCGTCGATATCATCGTTTCGGATGTGGTGATGCCGGGCATGGACGGTCCGACATGGGTGCGCAAAGCGCTTGAAAAGCGTCCCGATACCAAGGTAATTTTCGTTTCCGGCTATGCAGAGGAGGCCTTTGCACAGCAACATGCGGAAATCAAAAACGCCGTTTTCCTGCCCAAGCCGTTCTCGCTCAAGCAACTGATCGAAACGGTCCGTGATCTGTCTCGTTAGCATGAGTGGCTATTTGCGAAACCGTTCGTATATTTCAAAGTCTTGGGCAAAACCCTTGCGCAGTTCTTTGTGCAGTTCCGGGCTTAGGGTCAATTCCGCGACCGGCGAAACATTTGCGCGCCCGAGTGTGACCTGCCGCCCCAGACGGTTCTCCAGAAACCGCAATAATCCGGCCATATCTTCATAGCAAAACAGATAATCAACACCCAGATTACCATCCTTGTCGCTTAAAAAACGTGACTGGCTTCCGACATGGGCAAATTCGGGCTGAGGCTCACTCAGGTAGCCTTCGACAAACTGGTTGAAACTGATGTTGGCAGTGCTGTTGGATTTGCCATTCAGGCTTTCACGCCCCCGATACCGATACCAGCTGCCCAGCCATTCAACCGGTTCACGGATCATGGCGACTGTGTCGGCTTCACCCGTGATCAACGTCTGGACAAAGGGTTCAAGCATGCGCTTGTACTTGCGCAAAGGTGTATGTTTTGCATTTGGTGACTTGGCCAGGCGGATATCGCAATGTGGCCCCAATGCCATTTCAATCGAGGTGGATGCTGTTTTCGGCGTCGCCAAAAACACCAGCCGTTCTTTCAAAAATATCATCATACGCGATTGTGCCTCGATTTAATTACACTTTTTGTGTGTATTTTTACCAATCATAAACTTTATTGGTCAATTGTGGAATTGAAAATTTACCTTGATTTGTTCTTGTTTTGGTCCCATATAGATTCAGGAACATTAAGCGAACACCAGTGGCGATTGCTGCTTTGCGCGTGATATGAAATAAGAGGATAGAAAAATGGCGACTCCCCTACTTGATCTGAATGAAAGACGCGCAATGGATAAAGAAAAAGCACTCGAATCGGCCCTGGCCCAGATTGAACGGCAATTTGGCAAAGGCTCGATTATGAAGTTGGGCCAAAAAGGTGCAGCCATGGATGTAGAGGCGAGCTCGACCGGTTCAATCGGTCTGGATATTGCGCTTGGCATCGGCGGCATCCCCAAGGGGCGGGTGATCGAGATTTACGGCCCGGAAAGCTCGGGAAAAACCACGGTTGCGCTGCACTGCATCGCCGAGATGCAAAAAACCGGCGGGGTTTGTGCCTTTGTCGACGCGGAACACGCGCTGGATCCGGCCTATGCCAAAAAGCTCGGGGTTAATCTGGATGAATTGCTGATTTCCCAACCCGATACCGGTGAACAGGCCCTTGAAATTACCGACACATTGGTGCGGTCCGGTGCCGTGAACATGGTGATTGTCGATTCCGTCGCCGCCCTCACGCCAAAATCCGAAATTGAAGGCGACATGGGGGATCATCAGGTTGGCGCTCAGGCCCGTTTGATGAGCCAGGCCATGCGCAAGCTGACCGGATCCATTTCAAAATCCGGCTGTACGGTGTTTTTCATGAACCAGATCCGGATGAAAATCGGGGTGATGTTTGGCTCCCCCGAAACCACATCCGGCGGCAACGCACTGAAATTCTACGCCTCCGTGCGCATGGACATCCGCCGCATTGGCGCCATCAAGGATCGCGATGAAATCGTTGGCAACTCAACGCGGGTCAAAATCGTCAAAAACAAGGTGGCGCCGCCGTTCAAGCAGGTGGAATTCGACATCATGTATGGCGAAGGCATTTCCAAGCGCGGGGAATTGATTGACCTCGGCGTCAAAGCCGGAATCATCGAAAAATCCGGCTCCTGGTTTTCCTATGGCGATCAACGTGTCGGGCAGGGACGTGAGAACGCCAAAAAGTTCATGAAAGAACACCCCATGATCGCCTATGAAATCGAGGATAAAATCCGCGCCGCCCACGGGTTGGATTTTGATATGCCCCCGCCTACAGAAGACGACGCCGTCGTTGAATCCTGATGTGGCGACCTTGGCCGTTTGGCGGCCAAGGCTTCCGCAAGGGGGGATGTTGCGGGGAAGCATTCCGCAGTATATCCGAAACATACCTCATCACCTGGCGGGTTGAAATATTCGAAATCGGGCACCTTGGGCAATGCAGGTTTGAGGTGAAATGCTCTAAATAGATTGCAGGTGCTGACTGCGGACTATTGAACACCAGTTCATCTGTGAAAAACAATATTCCAGTCGATATTTTGGGTAAATACAACCAAAGTTTACTGTATTTCACGTCAAACGGTTACAGATCCTGTGTCAATTCCTCAAGAAAGAAGCTCACCAATTGTACCCGCCCCGACAGGCCCGACTTTTGGTAAATAGCAGAGTTTTGCGATTTGATGGTCCCTTCGCTTTTGCCGCGCATATTGGCGATTTCGGCAACTGAAAACCCTTTGACGATCAACAATGCGATTTCGGCTTCTGCTTTGCTCAGCTTCCATTCGTCAAATTTAGCCAAAAGCAGTTTATGAAAAGATCGGGATGCATAGGCGAGCTGCTCTTCCACCTTGCGATTCCGCCGCATCGAAGAACGCAGCAGAACCAGTGACAAAATAGCCCCTAATAACAATCCAACAATTGAGGAAAGTTCGATAATTTCATGAACCTGCCAAGAGACTTCAAACATTGAAATTCCGAAAACGGAACCAATGAATTCAATGCCGAATAATGTCAGCGCACCCAATTCGATGACTACAGCAAGAAAGACCAATTTATCCAGCATATGACAGCGCACTCAATTCATGAATTAAAGGCGTTTGTTGATAGGCCGTATCAGTCATGCCCTTCGCCCCCGGCACCACCACCGTCGCTTCCGCCACCGCCATCTCCACCATCGCTGCCGCCACCGTGTCCACCATCATTGCCGTTGCCACCGTCATCGCTTCCGTGGCCTCCCCCGTTGTCACTTCCACTGTCATTACCATTATCGCTACCGCCACCATTATTGCCCCCGTCATTCCCATCGCCATTTTCGGAATCACGGGAATTTTCGTTGTTTTGCATGTCAGCGGTGCTTTTCTTGCCCTGCTTGCTGTTATTCTCGCCTAACGAAATACTTAAGTCCACGCGAGAATCGTCGCGCAGGACGCGGCCTGAAGTGCTCAGGATTATTTCACGGGACGTATTTCCCTTGTTGGCAGTAATCCGGCTGCGCCCCAGAAATGTGCGTGATACCGTTACATTTTTATATCCCTGTTGGACCAGACCTTGCGTAAAGGTCTGCAAACGGCTTTGTGCTTGCATCGGAGCAGCCCAAAGACAGGCGCTTACGAGCAAAACGGAAAAGTTACGGACTGGTTTCAAAATACTCTCCTATAGCAGGCTTGCACCGACCTAATCGAAGATTTGCGCTTCTGTCATCCCGTATTTAGGATGAATTCAGGTATTTGCGACTTTAGTTTACCGGTCTGATAGTGAAATTATGCCCGTTTTCCCGTCGCTTAAACACCCCCGATCAAGAAATTTTGAAAAGACTGGAAAAAGATCATTTCAGGCCTTGCAACCGTCAAAACTACTCGCTAAAAGCCGCCTCACGGGTGATTAGCTCAGTTGGTAGAGCGCTTCGTTTACACCGAAGATGTCAGGAGTTCGAGTCTCTTATCACCCACCATTTACCCCGATATCGCGTAAAATAACTCATTGGCTCTGGCCTTTCGTCTGGCAATGGGTATCATGCGGCCATGATAAATTTACCCACGTCTATCGACAAGACTCAGGCGCTTTTGAGCCGTGAAAACTATGTTTGCGACCGGTCTTTGGCGACGCTTGTATATCTTGCGCTTACGCTGAACCGTCCGGTTTTTCTGGAAGGCGAGGCCGGCGTTGGCAAGACCGAGCTGGCCAAGGTCGTGGCCCGCGCTTTGGGGCGCCGCCTGATCCGTTTGCAATGTTACGAAGGGCTGGACGCCAGCACCGCCGTGTATGAATGGAACTTTGCTGCGCAAATGCTGGCCCTGCGGGCGGGGGAGGATGTGGACCTGTATGACGACAGGTTCCTGATCCGGCGCCCGTTGCTGGAAGCCATGCAGCCGGATGCGGCCGGGCCTCCGGTGCTGTTGATTGACGAAATCGACCGCACAGATGAACCGTTCGAGGCGTTTTTGCTCGAAGCCCTGTCGGATTTTCAGGTAACGATTCCGGAACGCGGCACCATTGTTGCCCCCGAGCCGCCAATTGTGATCCTGACCTCCAATCGCACGCGCGAAGTGCATGACGCCCTGAAACGGCGCTGCCTGTATCATTGGGTGGACTATCCGAGCTTTACGCGCGAATTGGAAATCCTGCAAGCCCGCGCACCGGAAGCCGCGCAAACGCTCAGCCGCGAAGTCGTTGCTTTTGTTCAGGAATTGCGCAACGCGGATCTGTTCAAAAACCCGGGCGTGGCGGAAACCATTGATTGGGCGAAATGTCTGGTGGCGCTGGATGCGGTGGCCCTGTCGCCCGAGGTGATCGCGGATACATTGGGGGCGGTGCTGAAGTATCAGGACGACATCGCCAAAATCGCCGGCTCCGAAGCCACCCGTATTCTGAATTCGGCGCGCGCAGAATTGCGCCAACGGCAATGACCACGGACGCGGGGCGCCTCGAGCAGAATATTATCCATTTCTGCCGTGCCCTGCGACGGGCGGGTGTGCCTGTTGGCCCGGCGCAAACGCTGGATGCCATTCGCGCGGTCGAGGCCACCGGCTTTGCCCAACGCAGCGATTTTTACACCACCTTGCGCGCCTGCCTGATTACCCGCATGGAACATCTGGATATTTTTGACCGCCTGTTTCACATGTTTTGGCGCGATCCGGAATTTCTGGATAAAATGATGTCGATGATGTTGCCCGCCTTGCAGCGCGAAAGCGAGGCCAAAACCACCAAGGCCGCGCGCAAACGGGCGGCGGAATCGCTGGTTGATGGCGCACCGCAGCCGGTCCCCCCGCGCGAACAGGACGAAGAATTGCAGGTGGATGCCCAATTCACCACAAGCGCCGATGAACGGTTGAAATCCATGGATTTCGAGCAAATGAGCAATGCGGAAATGGCCGAGGCCAAAACCGCACTCACGCAAATGACCCTGCCGATCACCCCGCTGCAAAGCCGCCGCTTGCGTCCTGCGAACACAGGCCGGCTGATGGACGCTCGGGCGACCTTTCGCCAGATGATGCGTCAGGGCGGGGAAATCACCCGTTTGCCCCGCAAAACCCCGAAACAACGCTATCCGGATCTGGTGGCGCTCTGTGACATTTCCGGTTCCTGTTCGGTTTATGCGCGCATGTTCATGCATTTTCTGCATTCTGTTTCGCGGACCAAAGGCGCGGGCTGGGCGCGGGTGCATGGCTTTACCTTTGGCACGCGGCTGACCAATATCACCCGCAATCTGAACCTGCGCGATCCGGATGCCGCCCTTGAGGCCGTGGGCCAGCAGGCGCAGGATTGGGACGGGGGCACGCGCATCGGGGCCTGTCTTGAGGAATTCAACCGCCACTGGTCGCGCCGTGTTCTGTCGCGCGGGGCGGTGGTTTTGCTGATTACGGACGGGTTGGAACGGGACGGGCTGGACAATCTGGCCAAACAGGCGGAGCGTTTGCAGCTGTCGGCCAAACAGGTGATCTGGCTTAATCCACTGCTGCGCTGGGACGGATTTTCGCCACTGGCGCAGGGAATCCGCCGCCTGTTGCCGCTGGTGGACAGCTTTCATTCTTGCCATAACCTTGAAAGCCTGCACGATCTGGCGGGCGCGCTTTCAGGGGACGGGCAGGGCGAAAAACAACGGATGATGAGGATGTTATGAGCGATCAGAACGATATTTTGCAGGTGGCGCTTGAGTATCTGGAACAGGGCCATGCGGTTGCATTGGCCACGGTGATTGACACATGGGGGTCCAGCCCGCGCCCTGTTGGCGCGCAACTGGCGATCCGTGCGGATGGGGTGTTCATGGGGTCGGTGTCGGGCGGCTGCGTCGAAGGCGCGGTTGTGGGCGAGGCCCGGGAGGCGCTGGCCGATGGCAAATGCCGCGTGCTGGAATACGGCGTATCGGATGAGGAAGTTTTTGCCGTCGGGCTGGCCTGTGGCGGCACCATTCGGGTGCTGGTGGAACCGATCGGCATGGGGCAGGGACCGGGCAAGGCGGTGCTGGAATATTTGCAGGCAAAGCGTGAGGCCCGCGCGCCGATCGGCTATCAGGTGAACCTGACCACATGGGAGCGCGCCTTTGTCGGGCCAACGGATATGGCAGAGCGTTTTACCAAGGACCGTTCGGGGCTGGACGGCGATGTTTTCACCCTGATTTTCAACCCGCCTTTGCGTATGGCCATTGTCGGGGCGGTGCATATTGCACAGTCCCTTGTGCCCATGGCGCAGATGGCGGGCTATGCGGTGACGCTGATTGATCCGCGCGAAGGTTTTGCCCATGCGGCGCGGTTTCCCGATCAAACGGTGGTGACAGACTGGCCGGACGAAGCCTTGCGCGCCCTTGCGCCGGATGCGCGTACCGCCGTAGTCACCCTGTCGCATGATCCGAAAATAGATACGCCCGCGCTGCAAGTGGCGCTGAAAAGTGATGCGTTTTATATCGGCTCGCTTGGCTCGAGCCGCACCCACGGCAAACGGGTTGCCGCGCTCGGGGATCTGGGCTTTGACGACCGGCAAATCGCCCGTATTCACGGGCCGGTCGGGTTGAACATCGGGGCGGCGACACCGGCGGAAATTGCCCTTTCGATCATGGCAGAGGTTACACAAAGCCTGCGACAGCCGGACCCGCGCAAATGAAATTTGGCGCGCAGGATCTGAAACAGGCCGAAGGGGCCATTCTGGCCCATTCCCTGCGTGTGGGCGGGCGGCAATTTGCCAAGGGGCAGGTGCTTGATGCCTCCGCTTTGGCGTTTTTGGCGGATCACGGGGTGGCGCAGGTGGTGGTGGCCCGCCTTGGGCCGGATGATCTTGATGAAAACACGGCGGCGGCGACGCTGGCGCAGGGGCTGGCGAGTGATGAAATTTCGGTGACAGAGCCATTTGCCGGACGGGTCAACCTGATTGCCAAAACGGCGGGGGTGCTGACAGTAGATGCGCAGGCGGTTGACCGGCTCAATCAGGTGGATGAGGCCATCACCCTTGCCACCCTGCACAATCATGCGCAACTACGCAAAGGGGCGCTGATCGCAACCTTTAAGATCATACCCTACGGCATTGATAAAAATAAGGTTATTCAGGCAAAATCCGGCTTTGATGCGGGCGCGGTCCGGTTGCATCCGTTCAAAACCGGCGTGGCCGATCTGGTGCTGACCCGCACCGAAGGTTTCAAGGAATCGCTGCTGAACAAAGGGCGCGCCGCCGTGCAGCACCGGCTTGAGGTCTTGGGCTGGCGTCTGGGCAAGGTGACGGTTGTGCCCCATGAACAGGGCGCTGTGGCTGCGGTTCTGGCCGAAAGTCGCGCAGATATGACGTTGATCCTCGGGGCCTCGGCCACCTCGGACCGGCAGGATGTGGCTCCGGCGGCGGTGGTGTCGGCTGGTGGGCGGATCGCGCGTTTCGGAATGCCGGTTGATCCGGGAAACCTGTTATTTTTAGGGGATTTAAACGGCTCCCCTGTGGTGGGATTGCCCGGTTGCGTGCGGGCACCGGCGCTGAACGGGGCGGATTGGGTGCTGGCGCGGTTGGCCTGCGGGTTAACGGTTAGGGACGCGGATATCGCCGCCATGGGCGTAGGCGGATTGCTCAAGGAAATCCCCGAACGCCAGCAACCGCGCCGTACGCAAGGGCCTGTGGCCAAGGGCAAGGTCGAGCTGGTGTTGCTGGCCGCCGGTAAATCCAGCCGGATGCGGGGACAAAACAAAATGCTGCGCCCTGTTGACGGCATACCGATGTTGCGCCACGCCGCCCTTGCTGCGCTGGCCAGCAAGGTTGCCAGGGTGCATGTGGTTTTGCCGCCCGATGCGCCGGAACATGCCAAAGCTCTGCAAGGGCTGGATGTCAATCCGGTTATTGCAGAGGATGCGTCGCTTGGCTTGTCTGCCTCGGTGCGGGCGGGCATAGGGGCGGTGTCGCCCGATTGTGCGGCGGTGGTGATGGCGCTGGCGGATATGCCGGAAATAGATGCGCGCCATTTTAATGCGCTGATTGAGGGCTATACCCCTGAAAAGGAACGCTTTATCGTGGTGCCACTGGCCCCGAACGGCAAGCGGGGCAATCCGGCCTTGTTTGACCGGCGCTATTTCGAGGCTTTGGCCGGATTACAGGGCGATCGCGGTGCCAAACCGATTATTGATCAGGCCGGTTCCGCCGTCGCCACAGTTGCGCTTGATCAGGCGGTGTTGCTGGATCTGGATACGCCCGAAGCCTGGGCCGCGTGGGAAAACACCCACAAAATATCTGACAATAGTTAATATTCACTGACAAAACACAAATAATTTAACCGCAAATCAGGTTACGCCCCTTGCCCTGAATCGGTTTTCCACCTTAGAGTGGTTCACGCCCGCAAAAAATACCGCATCTAAAGCGGTGAATTTGTGGGAAAGCGTTAAAAAGCAACAAAAAGCCAACGCTCTGGGAGGAGTACATGACCAAAATTTCGATGACCGTGAACGGCAAGGCCGTTTCGCGCGATGTTCCCGATAATACGCTATTGGTGGAATTCATCCGCGAAAACCTGCGTTTGACCGGCACCCATGTGGGCTGCGACACCAGCCAATGCGGCGCTTGTGTCGTGCATGTGGATGGCAAAGCAATCAAATCCTGCACCACGCTGGCTGCCAGCTGTGACGGTTCCAGCGTTACCACGGTCGAAGGTCTGGCCAAGGGCAAGGAATTGCACCCGGTGCAGCAGGCCTTCAAGGATAACCACGGCCTGCAATGCGGTTTTTGCACCCCCGGCATGATTATGAGCGCAACCGACATGATCGAACGCTATCAGGCCAGCGGTGAGGAACTCACCGAAGCCGCCATTCGCCACGAGCTGGAAGGCAATATCTGTCGCTGTACCGGCTATCACAACATTGTAAAGTCCATTCAGGACGCAGCAGCCAAAATGGCAAACGCTTGAGGGGGCGAATGATATGAGTGAAGGAATTGGCGCCCGTGTCCTGCGCAAAGAGGACAAACGTTTTGTTACCGGTAAAGGCAAATATACCGA
>JALWOO010000810.1 GCA_027083485.1 Amylibacter sp.
TTCAACAACACCGGTGCCGCCGCCGCCGCCGCAAATCGGCCCGAGGCATTCAATACCCCCGACAGCAGCGCCGCCAGCGAGATAAAAAACACATAGGGAAAACAAATACGGGCGAAAAACACCGCCATGTCAAAACGTTCATCCCCCAGAAAACCGCTGTTCATGGACAGCACCAGAACCGGCATGGCCAGTTGCGCCAACAAGGTGAACACCAGCAAAAAGCTGGCCATGACCGAAAACGCATCGCGGGCAAACCCCAGCGGGTCTTCGTTTGCTTCGAGCTTTTTGGCGAACATTGGCACAAAGGCCATGTTAAAGGCACCCTCGGCAAAAAAGCGGCGAAACATGTTGGGAAGGGCAAAGGCGGCGATAAAGGCATCCGCAACCGGCCCCGCGCCCAGAAAGGTCGAAAGCATCATTTCGCGGATCAACCCGCCCACGCGCGACAGCATGGTCCAGCCGCCAACTGTAAATACAGATGAAAGCAGTTTTACCGGACGGCTCATTCAAGCGCGCCTTTTGCGCCGCGTTTGATGGCTTCGCACAGCATTTTCTCGATTTTCTTTTGCTTGGTTTTGGAGTGCAGTTTTAAACCGAACATATCCTTGACATAAAACACATCGACCGCCTGTTCGCCATAGGTCGCAATCACCGCAGAGGCAATATAGATGCTGGCATTGGTCAGGGTTTTTGTCAGATCATACAATAATCCGGGCCGGTCACGGGTATCGACTTCGATGATGGTATAAAGTTCCGAGCCGCTGTTATCAAAGGTGATTTCCGTGGGCACCACAAAATCGCGTTCCCGTTTCTTGATCTTGTCGCGGGATTTCAGGGCATCACGGGCCACCACATCCCCGGCCATGGTTTTCTTGATCATGGACCGCAAACGGGTCAGGCGGGATTTTTCATATGGCCGCCCCTCGGCGTCCTGAATCCAGAACACAAAAGTCGAAAATCCGTCGGTGCCCGTATAGGTCCGCGCGTCCACCACATTGGCCCCCACCAGCGCCAAAGCACCGGCCAGCCGCGAGAAAATCCCCGGATGGTCCTGCAACACAAAACAGGCGCGCGTGGCATCGCGGTCCAGATCGGGCTTGATATCCATCTGGATGCTGGAGGCATCCGCCTTGCGCATCAGATTGGCAAATACCTTGTGGGTCTTGGTGTCCAGCCCCTGCCAATAGGCCGGATACTGGCGTTCCACCATGGCATCGAATTCGGCTTTGCTCCATTTGGGCAGAACCTTTCGCAGGGCGGCGATTGCCTCGTCCTGATTGTGCAGAACGGCAATATTTTCAATGCCTTCCTGCAAGGCGGATTTGGTTGATCGGTATAAATCGCGGATCAACTGGGCCTTCCAGTTGTTCCATGTCCCCGGCCCGACTCCGCGAATATCGCAGACTGTCAGCACGGTGAGCAAATTCAGCTTGGTTGTGGATTTCAACTGCTTGGCAAAGTCGCGGATGGTAACCGGATCGGAGAGATCGCGTTTTTGCGCCACATCCGACATCAGCAGGTGATTGCGCACCAGCCAGACCACGGTTTTGGTTTCCGCCTCATCCAGCCCCAGTTGCGGGGCAATGGTTTCGGCCAAACGCGCGCCTGCGATCGAATGATCCTCCGGCAGGCCCTTGCCAATGTCATGCAGCAGTAGCGCCACATAAAGTACGCGCCGGTTAACGCCTTTTTCAAGAATGCCAGAGGCAATCGGCAAGTCTTCCTGAAGCTTGCCATGTTCGATCAGCGACAGGTTGGAGATACACTGAATGGTGTGTTCGTCCACTGTGTAATGGTGGTACATGTTGAACTGCATCAAGGCCACAATCCGCCCGAATTCGGGAATGAAGGCAGCCAGAACGCCCAGCTCGTTCATGCGGCGCAGCGCGCGTTCCGGATTGCCGTAATCCAGCAACAACGACAGGAAAATCTGGCGGGCCTCGGGATTGGCGCGCATGTTGTCGTCAATCATATGCAGATTGGCCACAATCAGCCGCATGGCATCGGGGTGCAGCAATATTTGCGATTCCAGTCCGGCCTGAAATATCCGCAGGAAATTCAACGGATCGGCCAGAAATTTTTTCTCGCTGGCGATGGCCAGCCGGCCATGCACGATCTTATAGCCATGCGGGGCGGCCTCGTCGTGGCGACGCCAGGGCATGGCGCGCAACAGGCGGCTGCCAAAGGAGGGCTGCGGTTTGACGTGGCGCGCTTCAAGGGCCGTCAGAAAAATCCGGGTCAGATCCCCCACATGGGTTGCATGGCGGAAATAGTCCTGCATGAAAGCTTCGACAGCGCGCAGGCCTTCGCGGTCTTCATACCCCAAAGCCTCTGCAATCGCGACCTGTGTGTCAAAGGTCAGCTGCTCTGCGGCGCGTTTTACCGTCAGATGCAGGTGGCAACGTACGGTCCAGAGAAAATTTTCCGCTTCGGCAAAACGGTCGTATTCGGTTTGGCTGAAATAGCCTTGTTCGATCATTTCATGGGGGGATTTGGCCCCGCTCAGGTATTTTGTGATCCAGAAAAGCGTTTGCAAATCGCGCAGGCCGCCTTTGCCTTCTTTGACGTTGGGTTCCACCAAAAAGCGGATCTGCCCCTGTCGGCGATGACGTGCAGCGCGTTCTTCGAGCTTGAGAGCCACGAATTCCGGACCGGTGCCTTTGAACAGCTGGCGCCAGAGCTTGTTTTCAAGGTCAATTGCCAGATCGATATCGCCGCCCAGAAACCGGCTTTCGAGCAGGGAGGTGC
>JALWOO010000811.1 GCA_027083485.1 Amylibacter sp.
CGCCACCGCGATCACCTGACGGTCCTTTCCGCCCTGAATATCCGCCAGCAAAACCCCCGGCCCGCGCCGTGACAGGGATGCATTGAACGTCGCCACCCGAAAGGGTTCCGCCACAACCGCCCCTGCCAACAACAGGAAAACGGCTGTCAGCAGGCAGCGCATTATGCCTCGCTGGGCGTTTCAACACCAATCATACTTGCGATTTTCCAGAGCGCGACCGCACGCAACAACAGCGCCGCCGGAACAAAGGCCCAGATCGCAATGATCCACACCAGAAACTGGCTGTTGCTTGCGGAAATCGATCCCAACGGACCCAAAAATGCCAAGGAGGCCTGCGGGGCCAGATAGGGGAAAGACAGAGCAAAAACCACGCTCACAGACGCCGCCTTGCGCAATTTTCCCGCCGCATCACTGCCCACACTGAAGGTTGGCATGTTCATCCAGATATTGAAATTCTCGCGCCCAAGCGGCCAGCCAAAGGTCCAGACCAGAAATCCGGGCAAGACCGCGCCAATCGCGCCAATGGTCAGCCCCAGGGCAGACGCCTGAGCCAGCACTTCCCGGCTCTGTGGCCCGCTATCAGCCGCCAGCGCCATAAACGAGCCTAACGGGCTGATGCTGAAATCCCAAAAATCATAGCTCGCGTTGGCAAAAGAAACCACAATCTCCGTGCCGGTTGTGTGTTCCACCGTGCTGCGAAACGCAAGCACCAGAGTCACAATCAGCACCGCCAGTACGGCAAACCGCAATCGGTTATAAGGTGCTGCAAACCTGAATTCGATCAGGCTGGGGGTGGAAAATCCGTATTCAAACACCACAAATGCTGCTGCGATAACCGCAAGCAACACAGAAAGTTCCGCCGAATTAGGGGAAACATCGGGCAACATCACCGCAGGGATCGCCACGGTCATGGCAACCAATGCGGCCCTTACTGATGCGCCAGCAAGCCTCGTCAACACTGCTCTCATCCTCACACCCAGATTTACTACCGGGCTTTGTTTTATGGCATTCAGCCTTATTATTGCCTTAATAGTGACAATTTTCGGAATCAGGTCAACAGGGATGAGATTAAATTGTTATTAATCAGAGTGTTTCAAGGCGAACCTGTAGTAGTTTTGCACCACCACAATATGGCCACATTTTCACATGGCCATATCTATATCTTGTGGAAGCCCCTTTAGGCCCAGGGCATGCGCGCGGCGTAATCGGCCTCGAATTTGTCGATGGCATCTGCCTTTTGCAGTGTCAGGCCGATATCATCCAAGCCATTGAGAAGGCAATGTTTTTTGAAAGAATCCACCTCGAATTTGATCTCGGTGCCGTCGGTTGTGGACACGGTTTGCGTCTCCAGATCGACCGTGATTCGCGCATTTTCACCTTTTTCGGCATCCGCCATCACAATTGCCACTTCTTCGGGCGACAAGCGGATCGGAAGGATGCCGTTTTTAAAGCAGTTATTATAAAAAATGTCTGCAAAAGAGGTGGAGATGATCACTTTAATGCCAAAATCCTTCAAGGCCCAAGGCGCATGTTCGCGGCTGGACCCACAGCCAAAGTTGTCTCCGGCAACGATAATCTCGGCATTTCGATAGGCCGGTTTGTTCAAAACAAACGATTCGATTTCATTGCCATTGTCGTCATAACGCATCTCGTCAAACAGGTTTTTACCCAGCCCCGAGCGCTTGATGGTTTTCAAGAACAGCTTCGGGATGATCATATCGGTGTCGATGTTGATCAAGGGCATAGGTGCGGCAACACCGGATACTTTTTCGAATTTTTCCATGATCTCTCTCCTTAACCCATTTCCCGAATATCGGTCAGATGACCGGTAATCGCTGCGGCGGCTGCCATGGCGGGCGATACCAGATGTGTACGGCTGCCACGGCCCTGACGGCCTTCAAAGTTGCGGTTTGAGGTGGCCGCGCAACGTTCGCCGGGTTGCAACTGGTCCGGATTCATCGCCAGACACATGGAACAACCGGCCATGCGCCATTCAAAACCGGCCTCTTTGAAAATATCCGCAAGCCCCTCTTCCTCGGCCTGCGCGCGCACAAGGCCGGAACCGGGAACGATCATCGCCCGCATGCCGTCTGCGATTTTCTTGCCTTTGACCACTTCGGCCACGGCGCGGAAATCCTCGATGCGGCCATTGGTACAGGAGCCGATGAACACCGTGTCGATTTTGATGTCGGTCAGTTTCTGCCCCGGAGTCAGGCCCATGTACTCGATCGCCCGTTTGGCGGCCTCGACCTTGCCACCCTCGAAATCGGACGGATGCGGCACAGTGGCATCGATCGGCAGCACGTCTTCGGGCGATGTGCCCCATGTGACAACCGGCGCAATGTCTTCGGCCTTGATGGTGATCACCTTGTCAAAATGCGCGTCATCGTCGGAATAGAGGGTTTTCCAATAGGCCAGCGCCTTGTCCCAATCCGCGCCCTTGGGGGCGTGCGGGCGGCCTTTGACATATTCGAATGTGGTTTCATCCGGCGCAATCAGCCCCGCGCGCGCGCCGCCCTCGATGGCCATGTTGCAAACGGTCATGCGCCCTTCCATGGACAGATCGCGGATCGCCTCGCCACAATATTCAATCACATAACCGGTGCCGCCGGCAGTGCCGGTCAGGCCGATCACGGTCATGGTGATGTCCTTGGCGGTCACACCCGGGCGCAGCTTGCCGGTGATTTCCACCTTCATATTCTTGGATTTCGCCTGAATAAGCGTCTGCGTCGCCAGCACATGT
>JALWOO010000812.1 GCA_027083485.1 Amylibacter sp.
CAGGAACCGGTTGGTGTGATCGGGATGATTTGCCCCGATGAAATGCCGCTGCTGGGGCTGGTGTCCCTGATCGGGCCGGCGATTGCCATGGGCAATCGCGCTGTGGTGGTGCCCTCGGAGCCGCATCCTTTGGCCGCGACCGATTTGTATCAGGTGTTCAACACATCCGATCTGCCCGGCGGTGTGGTCAATATCGTGACCGGTGCCAAGGACGAGCTGGCCAAGGTTCTGGCGGATCACTACGGGGTGGACAGCGTTTGGTATCACGGCAGTGCCGAAGGTTCTGCCATGGTGGAGAAGGCCTCCGCCGCCAGCCTGAAACGGACCTGGGTCAACGATGGCAAGGCGCGTGATTGGCTGGACCGCACACAAGGCGAAGGCCGTGAATTCCTGCGCCATGCCACAAATGTCAAAAATATCTGGGTGCCTTACGGCGCGTAAACGCCCGGGGCGCATGGAAACCGTGTGCCCTAAAGCGTTTCGACTTTATGTTGAAACGCAATTCCCGGTCTTTCGCTGACGCTCAAATGGGAATTGCGTTGTCTCTTGATCCAAACAAAAGTCGAAACGCTCTAGGTAAACTTGCGGAAAAACCTTGTGCGGTCGAACATTACTTCCAGCGCATCCATGCGTTCGCGGGTTTCGGGCCAGGTGCGTTCCTGCACATCGGCAATCACGGTTTCCAGCAACAGCATGTGGGTGATATTGGAATCCCACGCAGAGGGCACCACAATCGGGCTGGCAAAACTGCGGTCTGCCAGTTTGTTGATCGGGGAGCGCCACTGATCGGTGAACAGGATGATTTTCGCCCCCTTCTCGGCGGCCATTTCCGCCAGTTTCAGCGTGCTGTTTTCATAGCGGCGCACATCGAAAATCACCACCACATCGCCCGCTTTTATATCCAGCATGTAATGGGGCCATGCATTGGAGATCGACTGAATATTGGTAACACGCGGGCGCAGCACCTGCATGTGCAGGAAAAAGTAATCGGCCAGAGCGCGGGTGATCCGCCCGCCAACCACAAAAATGGCGCGATCGGGATCGGCCAACAGCGCACAGGCGGCGTCGAATTCTTCGGGTTCGATCTGCGCGAGCGACTGGCTGATATTTTCAATCACCGCTTCGGTGAACCGGTTCAGGATGTGGCCATCAGGGGCCTTGCCGGCCCATGTGTCATGTTTGGCAATCGGGCCGGAAATCTTGGCTTGCAATTCTTTGCGTAATTCGGCCTGAAACTGGGGGAAGCCCTTGAAACCCAGTTTCTGCACCATCCGCGCCACGGTCGGGGTCGAGACATCGGCATTTTGTGCCACCGTGGTAATTGTCCCAAGGCCTGATACCGGATAGTTTTCCAGAATGGAGGCCGCAAGCTGGCGCTCTGCCCTTGTGAGTGTATCGGAAAAGGCGCGCAACCTATCGGCGATGGTCTTGGTGGAATTGGACAAAGCGGGTCTCCTTTAGGGGAAAATAGCAACTCTGGTGGTTGAGTAGAAGGGCCAAGACAAGAAAATATACATGTGACGTATGGAAAGAAGTTGACACATCGGTCATTTGTGAAGAAATCTCTTCATATTGAAGAATCCCATGGGCAACGCGAAGATGACACAAGACGAGCAACCCGCCGCTATTTTGCATAACCCGTCAGCACAGGGCAATGTGCTGTTGGTGTGTGAACATGCCTCCAATCGTTTCCCTTCTGCCTTTGGCGATTTGGGGGTGGATGCAGAGGCCAAGCAAAGCCATGCCGCCTGGGACCCCGGAGCCTTGGCCGTGGCAAAGCATATGTCGGAAGTACTGGATGCAAAACTGGTGGCCAGTACCGTGTCGCGGCTGGTGTATGATTGCAACCGTCCACCGGAAGCTGCGGGGGCGATGCCGGCCAAAAGCGAGAAATTTAACATTCCGGGCAATGCAGACCTGTCCGACGAGGCCAGAAAACAGCGGGTGGATCAGGTGTACCGCCCGTTTCTGTCGCTGTTGTACGGCACCATTACCGATGCGGTGAATGAGCCGGTTCTGGCGACCATCCACAGTTTTACACCGGTTTACAACGATCAGCCCCGTGCCGTGGAAATCGGCATTTTGCACGATAGCGACACCCGTTTGGCCGATGCCATGCTGGCGCTGGCCCCGCAGTTCACCGGCCTGAATGTGCAGCGCAATGATCCCTATGGACCGGAGGACGGCGTTACCCACACGCTGAAATTGCACGGGCTGGAAAACGGGTTGATGAATGTGATGATCGAGGTGCGCAACGATTTGATTGCCACGCCTGAAGACCAGAAAAACATCGCTGAAATGCTCGCGGATCTGATTTCCGCGGCGCTTGAAAAACTGGAAAACGAGGTTGAAAAATGACCCAACCTGTGGCCTGCTGGCCTTTGACCCACCCATCTGAGAGGATTTGACCCATGCCAAAGGCACTGACAACCGACCGCTTGAAAAAGCTGGTTTCCAAAGGCCGCATCGACACGGTTCTGGCCTGTATTGTGGACATGCAGGGCCGCTTGATGGGCAAGCGTTTCCATGCGCAAAATTTCATCGACAGCGCCTGGGAGGAAACCCATTGCTGTAATTACCTGCTGGCAACCGATCTGGAAATGGCCACGCCCGAAGGCTATGTTTCCACCAGCTGGGAGAGCGGTTACGGCGATTATGTGATGAAGCCGGACCTGTCCACCCTGCGCCTTGTGCCGTGGCTGGAGGGCACCGCAATGGTGCTGTGCGATGTGCTGGATC
>JALWOO010000813.1:0-1989 GCA_027083485.1 Amylibacter sp.
CGCCATAACCGTTTTCGGCCGCGTGATCCAGCAATTGACGAAGTGTAATAAGTGCCATTGGATTTATCCTTATTGTGTTTTCGGTTAGGCGATCAGATCACGGGCCGCTTTTGCCACGTTATCCGCTGTAATGCCAAAGTCTTCATAAAGTTCATCCGCCGGAGCAGAAGCCCCAAAGCCGGTCATACCGACAAAGGCGGAATTGTCGCCGAGCATTTTGCCCCAGCTCTGTTCAATCGCGGCTTCAACGCCAACCCGTGGCGCATGGCCCAGAACCTCGGCCCGATAGGCCGCATCCTGCGCGGCAAACAGCTCAAAGCAAGGGGCCGAAACCACCGCTGCCTTGATGCCGGTTTGCGCCAGCTGATCCGCCGCATTCAGGGCGATTTCCACTTCAGAACCGGTGGCAATCAGGGTCACATCCCGATCCCCTGCGGTTTCGCGCAGAACATAGGCACCTTTGGCGGTCATGTTGGTGTCGGTGTGGCTTGTGCGCACACAGGGCAATCCCTGACGTGACAGCGCCAGCAACGACGGTGTGGAGCTGTCGGTTATGGCAATTTCCCAGGCCTCGGCGGTTTCCACCACATCGGCAGGGCGGAACACATTCAGGTTCGGCATGGCGCGCAGGCTGGCCACATGTTCCACCGGCTGGTGGGTCGGGCCGTCTTCGCCAAGCCCGATGCTGTCGTGGGTCATCACATAGACCACCGGCAATTGCATCAGGGCCGACAGGCGGATCGCGCCGCGGCAATAATCGGCAAAGGCCAGAAAGGTGCCGCCATAAGGTTTGAACCCGCCATGCAGGTAAATGCCGTTCATGATCGCCGCCATGCCCATTTCGCGCACGCCGTAATTCACATAGTTGCCGCCGTAGTTTTCAGCGGTAACAGCCTCCATGCCGGTGGTTTTGGTCAGGTTGGAGCCGGTCAGATCGGCAGAACCGCCAATGGTGTTGGAAAGCGTTGCGTTTACAACTTCCAAAGCCATCTGGCTGGCTTTGCGGGTGGCCACCTTGGGCGCATCCTCGGACAGACGTTTGCGATAGGCGGTCATGGCCTTGGCAACCGCATCCGTATCAGTGCCGGCTATGCTGGCCTTAAAAGCCTCTGCATTGGCACTGTTTTCCAGACGCACATTCCAGGCGTTGCGCGCTGTGGCCCCGCGATTGGCAACCTTGGCCCAGGCATCATAGACGTCTTGCGGAATTTCAAACGGCGCGTGTTCCCAGCCCAGAAATTCGCGCGCGGCCTTGATTTCATCATCGCCCAGAGGCGCGCCATGGGTGGCAGAAGTGCCCTGCTTGTTCGGTGCCCCGAACCCGATGATGGTGCGACAGGCAATCATCGACGGCTTGTCGCTGGCCTTTGCCGCCTCGATCGCGGCAGCGATGGAGTCCTTGTCATGGCCGTCAATCGACTGCACATGCCAGCCCGCTGCCAAAAAACGCGCTTGTTGGTCGGTGGATGTGGAAACATCGGTGGACCCGTCGATGGTGATCTTGTTGTCATCCCACAGCACGATCATTTTACCCAGCTTCTGATGGCCGGCAAAATCAATGGCTTCGTGGCTGATGCCTTCCATCAGGCAGCCGTCACCGGCAATCACATAGGTATAGTGATCCACCAGATCATCGCCAAACCGCGCATTCTGCATGCGTTCGGCCAGCGCCATGCCAACCGCCATGGTGATCCCCTGCCCCAGCGGGCCGGTGGTGCATTCAATACCCTTGGCGTGGCCATATTCCGGGTGCCCCGCCGTACGATAGCCCATCTGGCGGAAATTGCGGATCTGGTCCATGTCCATATCGTCATAGCCCAGCAGATGGTTGATTGCATAAACCAGCATGGAGCCATGGCCCGCCGACATCACGAACCGGTCACGATCGGCCCATTTGTCATGGCTCGGGTCAATATTCATAAAGCGGTTGAACAGCACCGCCGCCACATCGGCCATGCCCATCGGTGCGCCCGGGTGGCCGGAATTGGC
>JALWOO010000813.1:1999-2733 GCA_027083485.1 Amylibacter sp.
GTTTGATTGGTCATACTACTATCCTCAGGCACGTTTGGATTCGGAAACAAGACGGTGAACCATCGGCGTAAAGATCAGCTGCATCGCCAGATCCATTTTGCCACCGGGGATCACAATAGAATTGGCACGGCTCATCCAGCTGCCTTCGATCATCGAAGTCAAATAGGGAAAATCAATTCCCGCCGGATTTTTGAACCGGATAACCACAAGGCTTTCGTCGGCGGTGGGAATCCAGCGCGCCACAAAGGGATCAGATGTATCCACAACCGGCACACGCTGGAAATTCACATCGGTTTCAATGAACTGCGGACAGATGCAATTCACATAAGCCGGCATCCGGCGCAAAATAGTGTCGGTAACGGCTTCTGTAGAATAGCCCCGCTGCGAACGGTCACGGTGGATTTTCTGGATCCATTCCAGATTGATCACCGGCACAACCCCGATTTTCAAATCCGCCAGCGCCGGCAGGTCTACTTCGTCGTTTCTTACGGCACCATGCAGGCCCTCGTAAAACAACAGATCGGAATCATCGTCAAACGGCCCCCATTCGGTGAATTTCCCCGGCTCCACACCGTATTTTTCGCCCTCTTCGGCGTTGTGGACATAGTGGCGGTATACGCCCTTGCCGGTTTCGCTGTAGGTGCGGAACACTTCTTCCAGCTTTTTCAGCTCGTTGGCTTCATAGGAAAAATGGCTGAACGGATCGCAACCCTTTTCGCCCTCTTCCATTTTGG
>JALWOO010000814.1 GCA_027083485.1 Amylibacter sp.
ACGAGACAGGGTGGTGGATCATACAAAGTTCAATCATGCGGCAGGTTATACGGTAAGCAATCTGGCCGGTGTGGATTATCTGGTGTCCAGCCAGCGCCCTCAGGGGGAGCTGTTGCGGGCGCTGGAACAGGCGGAGGTTGAAATATTGACGTAAGAAAACAGGGTGAAAATTTACACAGGCATATGGCCTGAAAATTATTTTACTTTGATCGAATGATAAATGTTGACCGATAGGTCGTTTATAGTGTCATTGTTGAAACAGGTTAGGCAGGGAGGCACGGGAATGCCAAAACTTCTGGTGGGTTTTGTCCGGGTAGTGGACCGGGTGAACTATTTTGTGGGTCGGATCATGATGTATTCGATCTTTTTTCTGATCGGGGTGCTGATGTACTCGATCATTGCCAAGAAGGCATTTTTGATTCCGCCGTTCTGGACGCTGGAAGTGGCACAATTCACGCTGGTGGCCTATTATTTGCTGGGCGGGGCCTATTCGATCCAGCTGGGCGCGAATGTGCGCATGGATCTGTTTTATAGCCGCTGGTCGACCCGAAAAAAGGCCTGGGTGGACAGTTTCACCGTGTTGTTGCTGATCTTCTATCTGGGGGTGATGCTGTATGGCGGTGTTGATTCCATGCTGTATTCGATCAAATACAACCAGCATTCGGCCTCTATGTGGCGGCCGCAGATCTGGCCGGTAAAGGCCATTATGGTCACCGGCATCTTTATGATGCTGATGCAGGCGCTCTCCGAGCTTATTAAAGATATTGCAACACTGCGCGGGAAAGAACTCTGATGTCACATGAAATGATCGCCATCTTTATGTTTTCAGCGATGATGTTGGCGCTGTTAACCGGTCAACGGGTGTTTGGCGCGATTGGTGGCATTGCCGCGATTGCCGCGATTGCGCTGTGGGGGCCTGGAGGATCGGATATTCCGTTTTCTGCCGCCATGAAGGTGATGAAATGGTATCCGATGCTGACATTGCCGATGTTTATTTTCATGGGCTATGTGCTGTCGGAAAGTAAAATCGCCGATGATCTCTATAAAATGTTCCATGTCTGGATGGGGCCGGTAAACGGGGGGTTGGCGATCGGGACCATTGGTCTGATGGTGCTGATTTCCGCGATGAACGGCCTGTCGGTGGCGGGTATGGCCATCGGGGCCACCATTGCCCTGCCGGAACTGTTACGCAGGGGGTACGACAAAAGGATGGTCACGGGGGTGATTCAGGCCGGTTCGAGTCTGGGCATTCTGGTGCCGCCCTCGGTGGTGCTGGTGCTGTATGCCATGATCGCGCGCGCGCCGGTGAGCAAGCTCTGGCTGGCGGGGGTCATTCCGGGCCTGATGATGGCGGCGATGTTCATTATCTACATCTATATCCGCTGTAAAATCAGCCCCGAACTGGGACCGGCCCTGCCCAAGGAAGAAGTTGATAAAATCCCGAAAAAGGAAAAATACCGGCTGTTGCTGTCCGGCCTGCTGCCTCTGGTGATCTTTTTCGCCATGATGGTGCCCTTTATCAGCGGCTGGACCAGCCTTGTTGAAAGCTCTGCCGTGGGGGCCATGACGGCCTTTATGGCGGCGGTGCTGAAGGGGCGGATGACCCGGCATGTGTTCGAGGAATCCGTGCGCAATACGCTGGCGATTTCCTGTATGTTTATGTTGATCGTAGTGGCAGCGCTCGGCTTTGGTGCGGTGTTTGACGGTCTTGGCGCGGTGCGGGCGATTGACGGCTTGTTCCGCGACCAGCTCGGCCTCAGCCCCTGGACCATCCTGATTATCATGCAATTGTCATTTATTTTGATGGGCACTTTTCTGGACGATACGGCTATGCTGGTGATTGTGGCTCCGTTGTATGTGCCGCTGGTCAAGGTGCTGGGTTTTGATCTGATCTGGTATGGGGTGCTGTATACGATCACCACCCAGATCGCCTATATGACTCCGCCTTTTGGCTATAACCTGTTCCTGATGCGGGCGATGGCCCCCAAGGAAATTACGATCAACGATATCTATACGTCGATCATCCCGTTTGTGGCGATCATGGTGGCAGCTTTGGCGATTATCATGATGTTCCCCGAAATTGCATTGTGGCTGCCCGAGCAGCTGAAACCCGGAAGATAAGACCCGTAAAAGGGCATTTAAGGACAGATTTCTGTCAGAACCAAGGAGGATACTATGACAACCAGACGTAAGTTTTTAACCACCGCCGGTATCGGTGCCGCGGCGACTTTGGCGGCTCCGGCCTCGATCAAGGCGGCCGCGCCGATCAAATGGCGTTTGCAAAGCTATTCCGGTGCGCCACTGGGTGCGCATGTGATCAAACCACAGATCGATGCGTTCAACGCGGCGGCAAATGGCGAGATGGAAATCGAACTGTATTATGCTGACCAGCTGGTGCCGACCGACGAATTGTTCCGCGCCATGCAGAACGGCACGCTGGATGCGGTTCAGTCGGATGATGCCACAATGGCGTCGCCGGTCGATATTTCCGATTTCGGCGGCTACTTTCCGTTTTCCACCAAATTCAGCCTCGACCTGCCGGTTCTGTTTGAACGCTATGGCCTGAATGAGATCTGGGCCGAAGCATACGGTGAAGTTGAAAACGTGACCTGGCTGTCTGCCGGTGCGTGGGATCCGCTGCACATCTTTACTGTGAACAAGCCGATCCGCTCGCTGGCCGATATGGCCGGTCTGCGGGTGTTCGGTGTGCCAACAGCGGGCCGCTTTATG
>JALWOO010000815.1 GCA_027083485.1 Amylibacter sp.
TGGCATGGAACGGTTACTCGGGTAACTTTCCCCTACACACAGGAACCAACCTGTTATCTGGGAGAATATCATGAATAAATTTCTGGGGCGTGCTGCCCTTGCTGTCATTGCGACCGCTTTTGCCACCGAAGCCATGGCGACCGAATGGAATGTCTCACTCTGGGGTAAACGCCGGGCGTTTACCGAACATGTGGAAAAGCTGGCCGAACTGGTCAAGGAAAAAACCAACGGGGAATTCACCCTGAACATTTCCTATGGCGGCCTGTCCAAGAACAAGGAAAACCTTGACGGGATTTCCATTGGTGCCTTTGAAATGGCCCAGTTCTGCGCCGGCTATCACCGGGACAAAAACCCGACCATCACGGTTCTGGAATTGCCTTTCCTTGGTGTGAACACACTTGAAGAAGAAGTCGCTGTTGCCAATGCGGTTTACGCCCATCCTGCCGTGCAAAAAGATCTGGCACGCTGGAATGCAAAGCTGCTGATGACCTCGCCAATGCCACAGTACAACATCGTTGGCACCGGCGAGCCGCGCGACACGCTGGACAAAATGAAAGGTATGCGCGTTCGGGCCACAGGCGGCGTTGGCAAAGCTTTCAAGGCGATTGGCGCGGTGCCGACATCCGTAACCGCAACCGAAGCCTATAACGCCATGGAAAGCGGCGTTGTCGATACAGTGGCCTTTGCCCCGCACGCGCATTTGGCATTCCGCACCATCGACATTGCCGAATGGTGGACAGAAAACCTCAACCCGGGCACTGTGAACTGCCCTGTTGTGGTCAATCAGGACGCCTATGACGCCCTGTCCGACAGCGAACGCGCAGCCCTTGACGGCTCCGTAGACGAGGCTATTGCCCATTATGTAGACAACTACAAAAAACTGCTGGGCAAATGGGACGGCATCCTGAAAGAGAAAAACGTCAAGCGCGTGCATATCTCTGAAGAAGATCTGGCCGCCTTCCGTGCCGCCGCTGCCGATCCGATCCGCGAGCAGTGGATCAAGGACATGTCCGCACAGGGCCTGCCGGCACAGGAACTCTATGATCTGGTCATGGACACCCTGAAAAAACAACGCATGTAATTGCTGAACCCTTTGAACCCCGGCCAGCAAGCCGGGGTTTTTTCTGTGTTG
This sequence comes from Amylibacter sp., assembly GCA_027083485.1. GTDB lineage: Bacteria > Pseudomonadota > Alphaproteobacteria > Rhodobacterales > Rhodobacteraceae > Amylibacter. The sequence goes on from JALWOO010000815.1 coordinate 1,133, forward strand.
GAGAAATATAATGGCCGGTAGTTCCGCTGTGCTGGAGGACGGCAGTTTGCTCAGCCGTCTGGACAAACGTCTTTATAAACTGGAAACCCTGCTGGCGCTTGTCAGCGGCATTGCGGTGTTTTCGCTGATGGTTCTGGCCGTGGTCTCGGTCGGCGGGCGCAATGCGTTTAACATGCCGCTGCCCGGTTATGTGGACTGGATCGAACAGGTGATGCCGCTGATTGCCTTTATGGGCGTGGCCTATACCCAACGCGATGGCGGGCATATCCGCATGGATATCCTGATTGGCCGGTTGCGCGGGCGTCCTGCCTGGCTGGCCGAATTTACAACCACCCTGCTGATGCTGGTCCTGATGATCCTGCTGGTCTGGGGCACATGGTCCCATTTTGGCCGCAGCTTTGATTTTGCGCGCCCGAACTGGAGCAACGACAGCTCCATTGACATTGCCATTCCGCTCTGGCCGGCAAAACTGCTGGCCCCGATTGCCTTTAGCGTGCTGAGCCTGCGGCTGGCGCTGCAACTCTGGGGCTTCGGGCGCGCCTTTGTCTATGGGCTGGAACGCCCCGTCGCCGTGCCACTGGTGCAATCCGCCGCCGAACAGGCCGCCGCAGAAGCGGCCCTTGTAACCCAAAACGACAAAGAGGCCTGATCCATGGAACCCATTGATATCGGAATTATCGTTTCCATCGGCATGCTGATCACCGTGATCCTTGGCATGCGCGTGGCCTTTGCCGCCGCTATGGCCGGCCTTGTGGGGCTGGTATGGATTTTCTGGGCCAAATTCGGCTACAACCCCGATAAATTCGTCAAAGCCCTGACTGTCGCTGTCAAAATTGCCGGACAAGTCCCCCACTCCAAGGTTTCCTCTCAGGCCTTGTCCCTGATCCCGACCTTTATCCTGATCGGCTATCTGGCCTATTACGCCGGCCTGACCAAAGCCCTGTTCGAAGCCGCCAAACGCTGGGTTGGCTGGTTGCCCGGCGGCATGGCCGTAGCCACGGTTTTCGCCACCGCCGGTTTTGCCGCTGTGTCCGGCGCATCGGTTGCCACCGCCGCCGTGTTTGCCCGCATCGCCATTCCCGAAATGCTCAAGGTGGGCTATGACAAACGTTTCGCCGCAGGCGTCGTGGCCGCAGGCGGCACGCTGGCCTCCCTGATCCCGCCCTCCGCAATTCTTGTGATCTATGCGATCATCGTGGAACAGGATGTGGGCAAACTGCTGTTGGCCGGTTTCGTGCCCGGCGCAGTTTCCGCCCTGATTTACGGCATGCTGATCGTCGGCCTTGCGCTGGTGATCCCCAATTTCGGCCCGCCGGTTGGCGGCTTCACCTGGGGGCAACGGTTCAAATCCCTGCCCCCTGCCGCCCCGATTGCCTTTGTGGTCTTCATCATCATCTTTTTCATCTACAACCCCTTTGGCGGCGATGCCTGGGGTACCCCGACCGAAGGCGGTGCCCTTGGCGCATTCGTGGTGTTCTGCATGGCCGTTTACAAAGGCATGCGCTGGGTCGAACTCAAAGATGCCCTGCTGGAAACCGCAAAACTGGCGGTGATGATCTTTACCATCATCTGGGGCGTGCTGATCTATGTGCGTTTTCTGGGTTTTGCCGATCTGCCCCATGCCTTTGCCAACTGGATTACATCCCTGCACCAGCCGCCGATGATGACCCTTGTGCTGATCCTGCTGGCCTATGCGGTGCTGGGCATGTTCATGGACGCCATCGGCATGCTGCTGTTGACCCTGCCGGTGGTTTACCCCGCAGTCATGGCCCTGAACGGCGGTGAAATGGTCAGCGCTGCCGACAGCGCCTTTGGCATGTCAGGCCCCATGTGCGCGATCTGGTTCGGGATACTGGTGGTCAAAATGGCGGAGTTCTGCCTGATCACCCCGCCCATCGGGCTGAACTGTTTCGTGGTCGCCGGTGTGCGGGATGACTTGTCGGTTCAGGATGTTTTCACCGGCGTGACCCCGTTTTTCATCGCAGATGCTGTCACAATCGCCACATTGGTCGCCTTTCCGTCCATCGTGCTGTGGCTGCCGTCTCTGGCCTCGTGACCCTGCGGGCTGCCACTCTGCAAGACGCTTCCAGCCTCGCCGCGATTTCGGTCGAGGTGTGGCTGGGAACCTATATCCGCGAGGGCGTAAACAGCTTCTTTGCCGATTACGCCCTGTCGACCTTTACCAAGGAATACTACACCCGCCTGCTTGGCGATCCCCATGAACAGATCTCCGTTTCACAAAACAAAACCGGCATAGACGGCTTTATCCGTACCACTCGGAACAGCCCGCCCCCCGTGGCCGGTCTCTCCTCCACAGAAATCGCCACCTTCTATGTGCAGCCGCGCCATCAAGGCCGAGGCATTGGCAAAGCGCTGCTGCAAAGCGCGCTCGCTCAAACCGACGCGCCGCCATGGCTGACCACCAACGCGGAAAATACGCCCGCCATCGCCTTTTATAAGGCCAACGGATTTACCATCGTCGGCCAAACCCACTTCAAAATTCAGGATCAGGCATACCTGAACCAGGTGCTAACCTACACAGGTTAACCGCCACGCCCCCCATTCCATTTTCCCGAAATATCCCCGCCGGAGGCATAAATCGCGCAATGCGCGATCACCCCGTCATAAACACATCATACCGCGTCGATTTTCCCTCGATCCGGTGCGATGCCGCCCGTATTCCCGCCAGCGGCTCCGCCTTTTGCGGCCACTTCAAAACCACCCGCTTGCGCGCCGTGGCCAAAGCCACCTGCATCAGTTCCGCCGCATCGGAATCCACGCCAACGATTTCCCGAATGATCCGCATTTCCTTTTTCACCAGCGCCGATTTCTTGCGCTCGGGGTGCATCGGGTCCACCAGAACCACCTCGGGCGACAGCTTTGGCAGCAAGTCGCGGGCGTCCCCGTGCAGCAGCGTCATGCGCGCAACAATATCGCCCACATCACTTGCCGCCGCCCGTGCCAGAGCATCCGCCAGCAGGTCATGCATTTGCGCGGAACGTTCGATCAAGGTCACCCGACAGCCCAGCGAGGCCAGCAAAAACGCGTCCCGCCCCAGCCCCGCCGTGGCATCCACCACATCCGGCGTTTTGCCGTTCTTCAACCCGACAGCACGGGGCAAGGCCTGCCCCCGACCGCCGCCAAACCGGCGACGGTGATCCACAGCCCCACCAGCAAAATCTATGCGCAAATCATCCATAGACGCCTATATACACCGTCCGCCGTCAACCTCCATACAAACGCCGGTCACCATACTGGCCTCGTTCGAACACAGGAAACAGGCGGCATTTCCCATGTCCTCTGGCGTGGAAAAGCGGCCAATCGGGATGGTGGACAGGAATTTTGCGCGAATTTCCGGCGTGTCCTCGCCCCCCATAAAGGTTTTCAACAGCGGCGTTTCTCCGGCCACCGGATTGATCGCATTGACGCGGATACCCTCGGGGGCCAGCTCCACCGCCATGGTCCGCGTGGCCGTGATCATCCAGCCCTTGGAGGCATTATACCAGTTCAGGCGCGGCCGCGGGCTGACCCCTGCGGTGCTGGCCACGTTCAAAATCGCCCCTGTTCCGCGTGATTTCATATGCGGCACCAGCGCGCGCGCCGTCAGGTAAACCGACTTGATATTGACGTTGTAAACCCGATCAAAATCCGCCTCGGAGACGTCCTCCATCGCCGCCGGCAAATGGGATACACCGGCGTTATTCACCAGAATATCCACCTGCCCGAAAGCCTTCAGCGCCGCCTCGACCATGGCATCCACCGAAGCACCGCTGCTGACATCCACGCTTTGCGCCATGGCCGGATCGCCCAGTTCCGCCGCCAGTTCCGCCGCCCCGTCGCCGTTGATATCCGCAATCATCACCCGCGCGCCCTCGGCCACGAATTTGCGCACGATCCCCGCGCCAAACCCCGAAGCCCCGCCCGTCACAATCGCTGTTTTATTTTGTAGTCTCATTATTTTATCCTACCCGTGAAAGGCCGCAACGGTTTTCAGGCTCGAGAACCCATAGAGCGCCTCGAAGCCTTTTTCCCGTCCGTGGCCTGATTTACCGGTGCCGCCAAAGGGCAGTTCTACCCCGCCGCCAGCGCCGTAATTGTTAATAAACACCTGACCGGATTTTAACGCTTTTGCCAGCCGCATCTGACGGGCACCGTTCTGGGTCCAGACCGAAGCCACCAGCCCGAATTCCGTACCATTGGCGATCTGAAGCGCCTGTTCTTCGGTCTCGAACGGGATCAACACCTGCACCGGCCCGAAAATTTCGTCCTGCGCCAGCGTGTGATCCGGCGGCACATCGTCAAACAGGGTCGGCACCACATAGGCACCGTTTGCAGGGGCATGGGCGACAATTTCCCCCGTCGCAGCCACCTTCAGATCGCGGCCTTTGGCCAGAAAACCGGTGACGATTTCCTTTTGCCGCATGGAAATCAGCGGCCCGAGGTTCAGATCCTCCATCGCCGGCCCGACCTTCATGGCGCGGTAACGTTCCGCCATGGCATCGCGCACCTGATCGTAAACCCCGCGTTGCACCAATATGCGCGAGGACGCCGAACAGGTCTGCCCCGCATTCTGACAGCCCGCATTCACCAGAAACGGCAAGGCCGCGTCAATATCCGCATCATCAAACACCAGCTGCGGGGATTTTCCGCCCAGTTCCAGCGTCACCGGCACCACATTTTGCGCCGCCGCTGTCTGGATCAATTTGCCGACACCAACCGATCCGGTAAAGGAAATATGATGCACGCCCGCATGAGCGGAAAGCGCAGCTCCGGCCTCGCCCCCAAGGCCGGGAACCACGTTCAACGCCCCGTCCGGCAGGCCGGCTTCGCGGGCGATTTCGGCAAAGGCCAGCGCCGTCAAACAGGCCTCTTCCGCCGGTTTCAACACCGCTGCATTGCCCATGGTCAGCGCCGCGCCGACAGATCGGCCAATGATCTGCATCGGGTAATTCCACGGCACGATATGGCCGGTCACCCCATGCGGTTCGCGCAGGGTGTAAACCGTGTAGCCTTCCATGTAAGGAATTGTTTCCCCGTGGATTTTATCCGCCGCACCGCCGTAAAATTCCATGTAACGCGCCAGGGCAATGGCATCGTTGCGCGCCTGTGTCAGCGGCTTGCCCACATCCCGGGATTCGATCTCGGCCAGCGCATCGACGCGGTCCAGAACCAGCTGGCCGATACGGGTCAGAATACGGCCCCGTTCCAGCGCGGTCATGCGGCCCCACTCCCCGCCGAGTGCGGTTTGGGCGGCCTGAACAGCGGCGTCAATATCGGCGGTGGTCCCCCGCGCAATCTTGCAAATTTCGCTGCCATCTGATGGGTCCACAAGCGGCAGGAACTGCCCGTCGACCGGCGGCACCCATGTGCCGTTTATGAAACATTTCGTCGGGTCAAACCACAAGGCATCAAGAGACATTTTCAACAGTCCTTTTGAGAGTTTCAAGGTCCGGCAATTTGGGCGCGGCCTCGATCAATTGGCGGGTATAGGGGTGTTGCGGATGGGTGAAAACCTGTTCGGTTTCGCCCTGTTCAACGATTTTTCCGTGCTGCATCACCAGCACCCGATCCGTCACCGTGCGCACGACGGACAGGTCGTGGCTGATGAACAGATAGGTTAACGAATAGCGCTCACACAGCTCGGCCAAAAGGTCCAGCACCTGCGCGCGCACCGACACATCCAGCGCGGAAACCGCTTCGTCAAAAATGATCAGTTCGGGGCGAATAATCAGGGCGCGGGCAATGGCAATGCGCTGGCGCTGGCCTCCGGAAAATTCGTGGATATACTTGCGCGCATCATCCGCTTGCAGGCCGACAGAGGTCAGGGCCTCGGCGATTGCGTCTTGCAGGGCACGGCCTTTGGGCGGGTTGTCCAGCAGGTGAAACGGCTCTGTCACCAGCCGGTCGACCCGATGGCGCGGATTAAAGGATCCGTAGGGGTCCTGAAACACCACCTGCATTTTGCGGCGCACGCTCAGGTTGGGCTTCTTGCCGGTGAAGACCGGTTCTCCATCCAGCAGGATTTCCCCCGATTGCACCGGATTGAGACCAAGAATAGAGCGCGTCAGCGTGGATTTTCCGCAACCGGATTCTCCGACCAGCCCGAGGCGTTCGCCGCGCGACAGGGTAAAGCTGATATCATCCACTGCCTTGAACAGGCCCGGTTTGGCAAACAGCTTTTTGCGCGGCAGGCCATAGGCGCGGGTGACGTTTTTCACCTGCAGCAGCGGTGCCGGATCGGGGCGGTCGGGCAGATTCACCTGATGGGTCGAGGCCTCGAACAGCATCCGCGTATAGGGGTGTTTCATATGGGCCATAAGCTGTTTTGTCGGGCCGGATTCGACCACCTCGCCCTTGCGCATCACCACGATTTCATCGGCCATATCGGCCACCACGGCAAGGTCGTGGGTGATCATCAGCATGCCCATGCCGAAATCATCCACCAGCTCTTTCAACAGGTCCAGAATTTGCGCCTGTGTGGTCACATCCAGCGCGGTTGTGGGCTCGTCCGCGATCAACAGTTTGGGGCGCAAGGCAATGGCCATGGCGATCACAACCCGCTGGCGCTGCCCGCCGGACAGTTCATGCGGAAAGCGCGACAGCGGGAATTGCGCGGCGTTCAGGCCGACCCGGTCCAGCACCTCGCGGGCGCGGGCATAGGCCTCCGATTTGCCGAGCGCGCCGTGGATCAGGATGGTTTCCGCCACCTGATCGCCAATGGTTTTCACCGGATTGAGCGCAGTCATCGGTTCCTGAAATACCATGCCGATATCATTGCCGCGCATTTTGCACATGTCGGATTCAGATGTTGTTAACACATCGGTTTTGTCCAACATGACGGCACCGGAACAGGCAGCCCCCTCTGGCAATAGTTGCATAACCGCAAGCGCCGTCATGGATTTACCGGAACCGCTTTCGCCGGTGACGGCAACGATCCGGCCTTTTTCGATCGCAAAGCCCACGTCCTTGAGGATCGGGGTGCCGTGAATATTCAGGGTCAGGTTTTCAATATTCAAAAGGGTCATGAGCGCGCGTTCCTGATCCTTGGGTCCAGCAAATCACGCAGCCCGTCACCCATCAGATTCAGCCCCAGCACCGTCAGCACAATCGCCAGACCGGGGATCAGCGCCATATGCGGGGCAAAGCTGACCATGGTTTGCGCATCGGCCAGCATCCGCCCCCAACTGGGTGTGGGCGGCTGTGCGCCAAGGCCCACATAGGACAGGCCGGCCTCTGCCAGAATACCCAGAGAAAACTGGATGGTGCCCTGCACGATCAGCAGATTCATCACGTTGGGCAGGATGTGCTCAAAGGAAATCCGCGCGCTGGATTTACCGGCCACCTGTGCAGCCATGATGAATTCGCGCTCCCACAGCGACAGGGCACCGGAGCGGGTCAGGCGGGCGAACACCGGAATGTTGAAAATGCCGATGGCGACAATGGCGTTGATGGCGCTGGCCCCGAATACGGCCGTAATCAGGATGGCGATCACCAGTGACGGAAAGGCAAAAATCAGGTCGTTGCCGCGCATGATCAGCTCGTCCAGCAGACTGCCCCGATTGGCTGCCGCCGCAAGGCCGAGCGGCACGCCCAGCACGATACCGATGCCCACCGCCACCAGCGCCACGGCAATAGAGGTGCGCGCGCCGACCATGATCATCGAAAAAATATCGCGCCCGAAATGATCCGTACCAAGCCAGTTCACCGCATTGGGGGCTTTCAACTTATTGGCGATATGAAGCGCCTCGACATCAAAAGGGGTCCAGACAAAGGACACCAATGCCGCCGTGACAAACAGCAGCGACAGAACCGTGCCGATAATCAGGCTGCGCGAGCGCAAAGCAGAGGGACGTTTGCTCATGTCCGGCTCCTTAAGCGTGGGTCAACGGCGGCATAGGCCAGATCCACGGCGAAGTTGACCACGATCACCGAAAACACCAGCAACATCACCACGCTTTCGACCACGATCAAATCCCGTTGCGAGATGGATTGAAACACCAGCCGCCCCAGGCCGGGCAGGAAAAATACCTGCTCAATGATGATGGAACCGGCCAGAAGAAAGGAGAATTGCAGCCCGATAATGGTTAACACGGGGATCATCGCATTGCGCAGGGCGTGTCGCCAGAGCGCCTGACGACGGGTCAGCCCCTTGGCGCGGGCGGTACGCATGAAATCTTCGCCCAGCATATCCAGCAGCGAGGAACGCATCACCCGCGCGAGGATCGAGGCCTGCGGCAAGGCGAGCGCGATGGCAGGCAGGGTCAGGGCCTTTAGCCCGCCGAAAATCCCCTTGTCCCAGCCCGGAAAACCGCCTGCCGAAAACCAGCGCAGGTTAATCGCAAAGACCAGAACCGCCATCATCGCGAACCAGAAATTGGGCACCGCTACGCCCAGTTGCGTGGCCCCCATCACCACCGCATCGCCGAGCTTACCACGCCGCGAGGCGGCGTAGATGCCGACGGGAAAGGCGATCAGGGTGGACAGGGTCAGCGCATAAATCGCCAGCGGCAGAGACACCCAGAGCCGGTCTCCGATCATTTTGGTGACCGGCGTACGATAGGTATAAGAAGTGCCGAAATCGCCCTGCACCATGCCGCCGACCCAATCCAGATAGCGTATGTATTTGGGCACATCGAGGCCCAGTTCCGTGCGCAGGGCGGCAACGGTATCGGGCTGGGCATTGATGCCGAGCATAAAGGACGCCGGATCACCCGGCGCGACCTCGATCACCAAAAAGATCACGAGGCTGGCGACGCACAGGCTGATGACCAGCGACGTTAATCTTTTGAGCGTATATCGAAGCATGGTTTTTCGGGCCCCGGCCCGCAAATGCAGGCCGGGGCGTTATCCTATTCTTTCCAGTAAACAGCGGTCAGATCGACGGCCTGCGTCGGGCTGTTTTTCCACAGGCCGACAACGCCGGCTTTGGCAACTGACAGGGATGCCAGCTGAAACAGATAGCCGTTGACGTAATCCTCGGAGATCATTGTCTGCGCCGCACCAAGCAGGGCCGCACGGGTGGCCGGATCGGTTGCGAGGTTCAGATCTTCCATCAGCTTTTGGAAGTTTTTGTTGTCATACTGAAAGTAATACTTGGGATTGGCGTAGATTCCGATGTCCATAGGTTCGGTATGTGACACGATGGTCAGGCCGAAATCCTTGCCGCGGAACACCTGCTCCAGCCATTGCGCCCATTCCAGATTGCTGATTTCGGTTTTGATACCGACTTCGCGCAGCTGGGCGGCAATGATTTCACCACCGCGACGGGCATAGGATGGCGGCGGCAGTTTCAGCGTGGTGGTAAAGCCATCGGGGAAGCCTGCTTCGGCCAGCAGTTTTTTGGCCAGTGCCGGATCATAATTTGACAGGCCGGTCAGGTCCACATAGGCCGGATTATGCGGTGCAAAATGGGTGCCGATGGGCGTGCCGTACCCGAACATCGCGCCGTCAATGATGGTTTGGCGGTCGATGGCGTGGGCCATGGCTTCGCGCACCTTGACGTTGTCAAAGGGCGGCATTTTGTTGTTGGTGGAGAGGATGGTTTCGCCTTCGGTCGAACCAACCAGCACCTGAAAACGCGGGTCTGCCTCGAATTGG
>JALWOO010000816.1 GCA_027083485.1 Amylibacter sp.
ATTTGTTGCTGATTGCTCACCTATTCCCCGCAAAAGGGCGGCCCGGATCAGGCCGCCTTTGTGCTGGCATTATAATGCTCAAAGGTCACGTTGTCAGAATTTTCCCGCGCCTGTTTTTCCTGTTCCGCCGAACGGATGGTCCAGCTCAACACACTGCCCCCCAAATCGCGGATACGGCTAACCGGCTTGGAATGCAGGTTTTCCCAGTGATGCGAAATAAACGACGCGCCGACCCGTTCGTAATCAGGTATCGACACCAGTTCGTCCAAACGCGCACGTGGCATGATCGCCCATTTTTCATTAGAAAACGAATCCGTCACCAGGCCACGCGGAATATCCGGTGCATATCGGGCGCATTTCGCCATTGAATGGGGATTGAATGACATCAACGCCACAGGCCCTTCATAAGCATTCAAAAGCTCGCATACCGCCTGTTCCATATCACCCGTATGCGGGCCAAGCGCACCGTCCTGATCCTTGATTTCTATCAGCAACGGCACCTGACCATCGACCAGATCCAGAAATTCCTGCAGGGTTGGGATGCCTTCGTCGCCACCCTTTAGCTGAATTTTCTGCAACTCCGCCGCCGTTCGTTGGGCCAGGGGGCCGGTTTCATCTGTCAAACGCCCAAGGCCATAATCATGAAACACCATCGGCACACCATCGCTGGACAGTTGCAGATCGATTTCCATAGCATAGCCCGCGTCCAGTGCAGCACGTGCGCCAGCCAATGAATTCTCGGGGCGGCCCTGTTGCACATCATGCAATGTCCGGTGAGCAAAGGGCCTTTTCAGGAAAGTATCGTTCAACATCATGATATCTGGAAAATGCCTTCGATTTCGACCGCCACGCCCAATGGCAGGCTCGGAGCACCAACGGCGGCACGGGCATGGGTGCCAATATCGCCAAACACCTCGCCAATGAAATCGGACGCGCCATTCACAACGGCGGGCTGATCGGTAAAATCCTGTGTGCAATTTACAAAAGCACCCAGTTTCACCACCCGAACCAGCCGGTCCAGATCGCCCCCACAAGCGGCCTTGAGTTGGGAAATCAGGTTGATTGCACAAACCTTGGCAGCAGCCTGACCGGCGGCCACATCCATATCATCACCCAGTTTACCGGTGATCATATTGCCATCCCCATCCTTGGATATCTGGCCGGAAACAAACACCAGATCGCCAGCAATCACAAAAGGCACATAGTTTGCCGCCGGGGCGGGTGCTTCCGGCAAAGTAACGCCCAGATCTGCCAGACGTGATTCGAATTTTCCAGCCATGATGACTCTCCAAATACTGTTATCCGACCGAAGCTATCGCCTTGAGCCGTCAAGGCAAGTCCAAATCCGACCCGTTAACCGTTATTCACGGAAAGCCCGGTTAAAATAATCGGCAAAAGGTTTCCACAGATAGCTCAAAGGACTGCGATCATTTGTTTTGATATAGGCCTCGACCGGCATACCCGGCAGCAGTTCCACACCTCCGAGCCGTTCTATCTCACCCTCATTGGGTTCAATTTCGGCCGTATAAAAAGATGCGCCTGTATTCTGGTCTACAAATACATCAGCAGACACTTTTTCGACCTTACCAAAAATTTCGGGTGTAGTGCGTTGGTCAAAGGTGGAAAACCGCATTGATGCCGGCTGACCCACATAAACCTGATCCACATGAATGGCCGGAACCCGTGAAACAATCACCAGTGGGCTGTCATTTGGTACCACATATAAAATCGGTTCCGCCGGACGTACAACAGAACGAATAGCATGCACCGTCAGACCATAAACAGAACCGGCCATCGGTGCCCGAACCGCCATGCGTGACAGGGTTTCATCAAGGGAAATCAGTTTCTCCGCCAATTCAATTTCGGAGAAATTCAAGTCGCGTAAGGTGGAAATTGCTTCTTCGCGCCGTTTGCTTTGCAATTGCAAAATCTGGATATCGGTTTCTGTGACCTGGGCTTCACCGCGTGCAATCGATCCTTGCAGTTCCCCAAGAGAGCCTTGCAAACGGGCCTCTTCACGCTGCAATGACAACACGCGCGATGCTTGAGCCAATCCTTTTGCCAATAGTTCGCGTTGGTTCGCCAGCTCTTCTTCAATAAAGCCAAGCTGCTTTTTCAAAGCGGCAAGCTGCGCTTTGGCTCCGCTAATCTGTGTATGAATTTGATCTTTGCGCTTGCCGAGTTGCTCAATCTGTTTACTCAAAGATTCACGGCGCGCCAGAAACAGGCGAGTTTGCCCTCGCTGGAATTCCTTGATGCTTTCGCTATCAATACGATCTGTTAGCGGATCATCCGGAAATACCAACATTTCCGCTTCATCACGTTCCGCAATCAGGCGGGCTTTGCGGGCTTTGATTTCCTGCAATTGGGTCGCGACAATAGCGCGCTTGGATTGCAGCAATTTATCATCAAAGCGGATCAAAACCTCTCCTGCTTCGACATTGTCGCCTTCTTCCACCAGAATTTCTGCCACCACACCGCCTTCAGGATGGTTGACGACCTGACGCGAGCTTTCCACCTGAATCATCCCGCTGACTATAACAGCACCGGAAATGGTGGCATAAGTTCCCCAAATACCAAAAATACCAATCAGCAAAGCCACACCGACATAGCCGATCCCCGCAGGAAAGCCGGCACTCCACTTTGGTTTGACGGGAGTTTGATCTGCAATCATCATGATGCTTTGCCTTTATTTTTACCCAGCACATCCGTAAGCTGTGCTACATTTTTCACCTGTTGTTGCAAGACCTCATCGCGCGGGCCAAAGGCCTTGCGCATACCATTTTCCAGCACCAGAAGGTTTTCACATTCCGCAATCGCCGCCGGACGATGCGCCATGATGATCACGGCATTGCCCTCGGCCTTCATCAAACGAATGCTTTCGTTCAAGGCGTTGGAGCCGATTGAATCCAGGTTGGAATTCGGTTCGTCCAGTACCAGAATCAACGGATTGCCATAAAGCGCCCGCGCCAGACCAAGCCGCTGGCGCTGGCCACCGGACAGGCGTCCGCCGGTGTTGGAAATCACGGTGTCATAGCCTTCCGGCTGCTCCAGAATCATCTCGTGCGCGCCTGCCTTTTTGGCGGCTTCGACGACTTTTTCGGCATCGGGGTTTTCCGACATCCGTGCAATGTTTTCCGCAATCGTGGCATTAAACAGCGACACGCTTTGCGGCAAATAGCCAATATAGCTGCCAAGCACATCCGGATCATAGTTGTCCAAAGACGCCCCATCGAGCCGAATACTGCCGGCGGCCGGCCGCCAGATACCGGTAATCAACCGCGCGAGCGAGGACTTGCCCGCCGCGCTTGGCCCGATAACCCCGAGCGCGGTTCCCGGCTCGACATTGAAGGTAATCATTTTCAGGCAGGCCTGCGATTCACCCGGCGGCACCGCGGTCAGGTTAACCGCCGTCAATTTCGCCTTGGGGCGCGGCAAGGCCGTGCGGGGCTGATCCACCGGCGTAGTCTCCAGCAAACGCGACAGGTTATACCAACCCTGAGCCGCCCGCTGCACCAATGGCCATTGACCAATCGCCATTTCAATCGGGGCCAAGGCTCGACCCATCAAAATAGAACCGGCAATCATCGCACCGGATGACAATTCATTTTGCAACACCAGATAGGCACCCAGCGCCAGCATCGCCGATTGCAAGAACAAGCGGAATGCTTTGGTCAAAGAGGAGAAAACACCGGTTAAATCACTGGAAGCAATCGTTGAACCCAGACTCTTGTCACGGCTTTTTTGCCAGCGGCTCATTACGGCAGCACGCATTCCCAGACCGGAAACCAGCTCGCTATCATCCCGCACCGCATTTGCAAACTGGTCTGCAACGGCACTTTGCATGTGGGCATCCAGAACACCTTTTTTCGAAAGCTTCTGGTTGATGAAGGTCACACAAATCAGCATTGCCCCACCGGTTAGCGCCAAATAGCCCAGCCACGGGTGAAACATGAAAATCCCCAAGGCAAAAATCGGCGTCCACGGCATATCCATCACCGCAAACAATGCAGGTGAGGACATCAGTTTTTGCACCGCTTCCAGATCACGCAACCCGTTTTGAACAGCCGCATTCTTTGGCCCCCCGGGCGCGCGCAGCATTGCCTTGAAGACACGCTCATCCAAATCGGTCTGAAACCGCGCACCAGCTCGCGCCAACACACGCCCGCGCGCCCATTCAAGAATGCCGAAAACCAGATAAAGAAGCGCAACCAATACAAACAATGCTGCCAAGGTTGCTTCAGACCTGCTCCCCAATACGCGGTCATAGACCTGCAACATAAATAGCGGGCCGGTCAGCATCAGCAAATTTACAAACACACTAAAGAAAGCGACCGTCAAAAAAAGCGACATGCTTTTGTTGCGGGCCTTGCGTAATTCACGCAGTCCGATTGGGTAATAGGTTTGAGCAGCCATTATTTTTCCGTGAAGTATTTCAAGTTTTCATTGGACAGAGATTACAGCATGCAAATGCCTAGGGGAAATTGTATTTCATCACTCATTTATGATGGTTTCCTCCGTTCGTTGACAAAATAGCACATGTTTCCCTGTTTTGTTTCGATTGTATTCAGTTTATAGGTTGATATCTATATCAGGATGACAAACACCTGAACAACTGCTGCCAATATAAGAATTGTAGAATGACAAACATTATTTTTGCCCGATTTCGACCCATAGTCGCCTTGGCACTTTTTGGTGTTTTTGTTGCAGGCTGTTCGATCACCGAACCCGGCACGATCAATGATCCACAAGAGGCCGCAAACCGGCGGGTGCATAATTTCAACAAAGCGTTGGATAAAAATCTGGTGAAGCCGGTATCCAAGGCCTACGGCGCGATTGTGCCGCCTTCTGCTGACAGCAAAGTGAGCAACTTTGCCAGTCACCTCGCCATTCCGGGCGAGATCGTCAACAGCGCCTTGCAGTTTAATTTCGAAGACGTCACCATCAATACCATCCGGTTCATCACCAACACCGTATTCGGATTTGGCGGTTTTTACGATTTTGCAACCGCCGCCGGTATGGAAGAAAATGTCGATACCGACTTTGGTGAAACACTGGCTGTTTGGGGTTTCCCCGAAGGGGAATACATCGAAGTCCCCGTCTTTGGCCCTCGTACAGAACGGGAAACCTGGGGCATTTTTGTTGACGCTTTTCTCAATCCTCTCAACCTTGCCGGTGTCCCCGAAGGCATTAAGAAGATCAAAACCCCCGCCTACATCATCGACAAAGTGGGCGATCGGAATCAATACGCCGATTTGATTGACGGTATTTTGTATAATTCGGAAGATTCCTATACAACAGCCAGATCAATATATCTGCAAAGACGCCGGTTTAAATTGAACCGCGGTGTTAATCTTGACGACTTGGAAGACCCTTATGCTGACTAATCATTTCACACTACGCCGTAGCCTGCTAAATTTTCTGGCAGCTTTGTTGCTGATTCCCAGCCTTGCAATGCCAGTCAACGCCCTGACCAAATCAGAGGCTGAAAAGCTGATCAACAGCCTGTCCAGTGACATCCTGAGGATTATCAACTCTGGCCGCAGAGAAAGCGCCATGTTCCGCGACTTTGAAAAAATGTTTGCGAAATATGCCGATGTGCCCACCATCGCGCGCAGTTCTTTGGGTGTGGCACGGCGATCTGCAACACCTGCACAAATGCGCGCCTACCAAAAGGCCTTTGCCGGCTATATTTCACGCAAATATGGCAAACGGTTTCGGGAATTTATCGGCTCGACAATCAAAGTTATCAAATCCCGCAAAACCAAACGGGGGTATCTGGTCACCAGTCGGGTGAAATTTGTCAATTCCGACCCTTTCATCGTGGAATGGCAAGTCAGTGATGCCAGTGGCAAAGACAAAATGTTTGACCTGATCATTGAAGGCATCAGCATGCTGGCGTTGGAACGTACCGAAATTGGCAATATGCTCGACAAACGCGGTGGCAATCTGGATAAACTGATCAAGGCGCTCAGGAAAGCGGGTTAAACCCCCCGTTTCTGGGGTAGTAAATCGTGTTGTGAAACTCTGCATTTCTATCTGACAGATTGCGATACCCATGTTCCTGATCCGCATTGAAACGCATGGCATCCCCTGTTTTCAGGCGGTGCCATTTTTCATTTACCAATAATTCCATTTCACCGCTAACCACAAAAACATCTTCGATAACGCCGATATCATGGGGTTGGGAAACATGGCTCTGCCCCGCTTCCAACACCAGCAAGAAGCTCTCGCTTGCCAAGATCGGGTCAAAGGCAAACAGCGTGCGAAAACGGATGCTGCCTTGCAGGTCGACCCCATGGCTTTGCGCCGGACTTATGGTTTCGGAGACCTGTGCCAGATCCTCGATCAACGCGGTCAACGGGAGGTGAAATCCTTTGGCCAGCTTCCACAGGGTTGCCAAAGTCGGGCTGGATTCCCCGCGTTCAATCTGGCCGAGCATGGCTTTGCTTACGCCGGTCAATTCGGCGGTTTTGCTGAGGCTTAGGCCGGCTTTGGCCCGTGCTGCCCGCAAATTCAGCCGGATTGTGGAATTCCGCATGGTTGCCTCAAAAAACTCTTGTGCGCTATAACGCACGATGCTTAAGTTGTTGTGTCACAACTATAGGCTTTTTCATCATGTCGCACACCGGATTTATCAAGATTTCGCATGTCATCTCTGGCCTTGTTGCCGTTCTGGTAGGCTACACCGGCAGCGTAGCGATTATCTTTCAGGCCGCCGAAGTTGTCGGGGCCACACAGGCGCAGGCCAACAGCTGGATGTTGGTGCTGGGTCTTGGCATGGGGATCAGCGGAATTTTGCTGTCGCTTTGGTACAAAATACCAATCCTGACCGCATGGTCGACGCCGGGCGCGGCCCTGTTGGTGGTTAGTCTTGATGGCGTCAGTATTGAACAGGCCACGGGAGCCTTTCTGTTTTGCGCAGCCTTGCTCACGCTTTCCGGCCTTACCGGCTGGTTTGCCAAAATCTCCCACCTGATTCCGGACGCCCTGGCCAGCGCCATGCTTGCGGGTATCCTGTTCCGCTTTGGCCAGAGCATTTTTCCGGCACTACAGGAAAACACCGTGCTGGTGGCCGGTATGTGCCTGACCTACCTGTTTGGCCGTCAGTTCCTGCCCCGCTATACCATCCCCGTCGTGTTGCTGGTTGGTATTGCCCTTTGCTGGCTGCTCGGCCTGTTCCCCGAAACGATATCCCTGTCCCTGACCCTCGCCAAACCGGTATTTGTTGCGCCCGTTTTCACCGTTTCCGTGTTGCTCGGAACCGGCCTGCCCCTTTTCATTGTGACCATGACCGGCCAGAATATGCCCGGTGTTGTGGCGCTCAAGGCAGCGGGCTATACCCCGCCGGTATCGGCCAGCCTGACAGTCACCGGCCTGACTTCTTTGTTACTGGCCCCCTTTGGCGGTTTTGCCTTTAACCTTGCCGCCATTACCGCCGCGATTTGTGCTGGACCGGAGGCCGACGAAAACCCCGAAACCCGCTATAAAGCCGCTCTCATGGCGGGCCTGTTTTACTGTCTCGTTGGCCTGTTCGGGGCCACCGTCATCAGCCTGTTCCTACTCGCACCCAAAGCTCTTGTCGTAACCATTGCCGGTCTTGCCCTGCTCGGCACCATCGCAAACAGCCTGTCTCATGCTCTTGCCAGCCCGCAGCGGGATGCAGCCCTTGTCACCTTTATGACCACCGTTTCCGGCATCAGTTTTTTCGGTATCGGCGCGCCTCTTTGGGGGCTGCTGTTCGGTGTTCTGGCCAGCATTGCCCTGCGTCAAAGGCATGGGTGATTTTAGTTCCCAACAAGAACAAATCAGGAATACATAGAGGCCTCTTTAGCCCAGATCCAGCGCACAACCAGATTGCGGATTTAAATATTTACCAGTCGAATCGCATTCTATTGATTGTCGATATAGTCGCGCAGACCTGTCACCGACGGGAAATGCAAAGCGCGCCGTTTACGTCCCAAGACACCCGCTTTTCGCATCCGCCCCATTTCGCGTGCCACGGATTCCCGACTGGAAAACACAAACGCGGCCAGCTGTGTTTGTGTTGGCGGCTTTTCAATCAGGGCTTCGTTGTTTTTATTGTAAGCTTCAGCAAGCTCCAGAAGTTTCTCCCGCAAGCGAACATCCGCAGATTTGGAATTGAAATCCACAACACGCTTATCAAGGCGGCGTAAATGTCCCACCAGCAAGCTGAGCAGAACAAAGCTCATATCCGGATTGGTTTTGAGTAAATCACGAAAACCCTGCGCAGAAATCCTTGCAACAATGCAATCGGTTTCGGTAATGGCATCACACGAGCGCGGGGCCTCGTCAATGGCGGAAAACTCGCCTAGGCAATCCCCGTTTGACAATGTGAGAAAAGAGACCTCGCGGCCACCATCCGTGTAAATGCTGGCTTTTATTGTGCCATCAATGACGAAAAATACATCCAGCCCATCGTCATCAGCAGAAATCAGGAAATGGCCCGGACGATAATTTTTTACCGTCCACTTTGCAGATAATTGTTCCCAGCTCTCCTGAGAGATACGTCCCAGAAAAGAGCCTTGTGGGAAGGTGAGTTCATTTCTTTGCATGTCATTTGGCGCGTTGTTTCACCTGACGATAGCCGAACTCGACGCAAAGCGGAAACAAAAAGAAGCATTTGCAGTGAAAATTAAAGATTCAGCATAATATTTACTGTTCGAAAAAGAACAAACTTGCGCGTTCCGGCAGAATGTGGCTTTTGTCAGCTGTGGCCCCGTGGCTCAACTGGATAGAGCAGCCCCCTCCTAAGGGGCAGGTTATTGGTTCGAATCCAATCGGGGTCACCATTTATGAGCGTGCAAAATGTTTCGCACCAATCACACAGAGCACAACCGTGATTGTAACCGCCAACATAGCCCCGCTAACGGCTTCCCCCAAAAACGTAGCTGCAATCAGCAGGCCAAAAAATGGTTGCAACAGTTGCAATTGCCCAACCGACGCAATGCCACCTTGCGCGAGGCCGCGATACCAGAAGACAAAGCCGACGAGCATGCTGAAAACAGATACATAGGCAAGGCCGAACCAGGCAGATGGCCTGATACCTTCAAAGGAGCTTGGCAGAGTCAGAAATGCCATGAAGGCCATCAAGGGGAGTGCCAGAGCCAATGCCCAGGAAATGACTTGCCAGCCCCCCAAATAACGAGAGAGCTTTGCACCTTCGGCATAACCCAGCCCGCAAATGACAATCGCGGCTATCATAAAGGCATTGCCTGGAACAGAGGTTTCAACACCGCCAGACAGGGCAAAACCGGCTACGAGGCAACTGCCGAAAACCGAAAACACCCAAAACGCCGGCTGTGGGGTTTCCTTAGCCCGTAACACGGCAAACAGGGCTGTGCTCAGGGGGAGTAACCCAATAAAGACGATTGAGTAAGCTGCCGTAATGTGGCGCAATGCAAGGGCCGTGAGGAATGGGAAGCCTATAACGACACCTATAGCCACCAACATCAAAGGCACCAACTGAAAGCGGTTTGGTCGTGGTGCGCGCAAGGCAAGCAACATGACAATCCCGATGAATGCCGCTATTGTCGCGCGTATTGATGTCAGGAACAGCGGGTCAAAACCGGCAACTGCCAATCGGGTTGCGGGCAAGGATGCGCTAAAGATCAGCACACCGATCATACCATTAATCCAGCCATTTGTCGTTGTTTTCATATCACTTGCCTTTTCGCAAATATGTATTGCAAAAAGATGCGCTGCCAGAGACACTACAGAACAATTCGAACAAACTGTACTGGTACAAATGGCAATACAAAATTCAAATCAGCCACAAAACACCGGCACGCTTGTGGCACGGGTCATGCAGGAAATACGCGATCGAATCGCCTGTCACCGTTTAGGAACCGGCGCAAAGGTGCCGTCGATCCGTCAAATGGCGGCGCGGATGAATGTCTCAAAATCCACAGTTGTGGATGCCTATGACCGCTTGGCGGCAGAGGGTATAATTCAGGCCCGAAAGGGGGCCGGGTTTTATGTGTCAATTCATCAGCCCCCGTTGCATTTGGCAACAGTCGGGCCACAGGTGCCTCTGGAAATCGATCCTTTGTGGGTTTCCCGCCAGTCCCTAGAAGCCACCGACACAACATTAAAGCCGGGCTGTGGTTGGCTTCCTGCCGGCTGGATGCCGCAAACCAGCTTGCGCCGTGCATTACGAGCCATGGCCCGCACCGACAATGCACTGTTAACAGATTACGGCACGCCGCATGGCTTTACTCCTTTGCGTGAATATATCTTGCGGCGCATGATGGATGTGCAAATTCTGGCCCGCCCCGAACAGGTTATGTTGACCTCTTCAGGCACTCAATCTCTGGACCTTGTATGCCGTTTTCTGCTTGAACCCGGTGATACGGTGCTGGTGGATGATCCGTGTTATTTCAATTTCCACGCCTTGCTGAAGGCGCATCAGGTCAAGGTGGTGAGTGTATCCTATACGGCACAGGGACCCGACCTTGAACAGTTCGAGCAAGCGTTGCATCAGCATCGCCCGCGGCTCTATATCACCAATTCTGCTATCCATAATCCAACCGGCGCAACATTGTCGCCTGTAGTGGCACATCAGGTGCTGAAACTGGCAGAGCAGGCGGATTTGATTATCGTCGAGGATGATATTTTCGCCGATTTCGAAACCACACCCGCCCCGCGTCTGGCAGCACTGGACGGGCTGCAAC
>JALWOO010000817.1 GCA_027083485.1 Amylibacter sp.
CATTGCCCCTGGAAACGCCGCCACAGAATGGCCAGCATCACCAGCGCAAAACCGACCTCAAGTGGTGCAACAATATCCCCGTAATGGGCCGCGTCCCAATAGCTTATCGGGCTTTGGAATTTCCAGTCGCTGAACGGCCAGAAATGCGGGCGCGCATCATCATTGTGCAGCGGAAAATCAAACATCTGATGCAAGAAACCTGATCCGCCAAAAGCAACACCCCAACCGCTGCGCCACAGCCATGCCAGCAAGAGAATCGCCCCCCAGACAGGGAAGGAATGGTCGATGGCAAACACAGATTGCCAGAAACGGTTGTAATAAACCTGCCCGAAAATAACGGCCTCTGGCGTATTCAGGACAAATTTATGCCAAAACACCATGAGATACAGAGAGAAATCAGGCAAAAATCCCCCGAGAATCGCGGCCCAGGTCACTTTTGGATGGTTTGGCTTGGCAAAAACCGTTGCGGCCAATATCACATGGGTCGGGGTGTTCATGGCCTTGCCGCCGTGGTGAGTTGAATAATGAGTATGTCGTTAGACTAAGGGTAGAATATGGCCAAGTCCATCATGATCCAGGGAGCCGGGTCAAACGTCGGCAAGTCACTGATTGTGGCCGGGCTTTGCCGTGCCTTTGCGCGACGTGGCCTCAAGGTATTGCCGTTCAAACCGCAAAACATGTCCAACAATGCCGCTGTCACCGATGACGGCGGTGAAATCGGTCGCGCGCAAGCCCTGCAAGCGCGGGCCTGCAAGGTGGCTGCGCATACGGATATGAATCCGGTTCTGCTCAAACCCGAGAGCGAAACCGGCGCGCAGGTCGTTGTTCACGGCAAGCGCCTGACCACCGCTAAGGCGCGCGCCTATGGCAGCATGAAATCCACCTTGATGCCCAAGGTGCTGGAGAGTTTCCACCGGCTGTGCGCCCATGCGGATATCGTGATCGTCGAGGGGGCCGGTTCCCCCGCCGAAATCAATCTGCGCAAAGGCGACATTGCCAACATGGGCTTTGCCACAGCGGCCGGCGTGCCGGTGATCCTTGTGGGCGATATTGATCGGGGCGGGGTTATCGCGCAACTGGTCGGCACTCATGTGATTCTGGACCCTAGAGATGAGGCCTTAATAAAAGGTTTCCTGATCAACAAATTTCGCGGCGATGTTTCGCTGTTTGACGATGGCCTGCAAGAAACCGTCGAACGCACCGGCTGGCACGGGCTGGGCGTGCTGCCGTGGTTTGCCGATGCGGGGAAACTGCCGGCCGAAGACGCGTCGGACATTGGCACCCCTGCCGGCGGAGGCCCGTTTAAAATCGCGGTGCCGCAACTGTCGCGGATTGCCAATTTCGATGATCTGGACCCGTTGAAGCTGGAACCCGGTGTCAGCGTCGAAATCGTGCCCGCCGGCCGCCGCCTGCCCCATGACGCCAACCTTGTGCTGATCCCGGGCAGTAAATCCACCATCGGCGATCTGAAATATTTCCGTGCCCAGGGCTGGGAAGCCGACCTGCAAGCCCATGTGCGCCGGGGCGGTCATGTGCTGGGCATTTGTGGCGGCTATCAGATGCTCGGCACCCGCATCGAGGATCCCGACGGCATCGAAGGGCGCAAGGGCGCGATTGACGGGCTGGGCCTGCTGAATGTGGTCACGGTAATGACACCGGAAAAACGGCTGGCAGAGGTCACCGGCTATCACCCCGAAAGCGACGCCGCCCTGAGCGGCTATGAAATCCACATTGGCGAAACCACCGGACCGGATCGGGACAATCCCTGGCTGGAAATCGAGGGAAAACCCGAAGGTGCCCAATCCCCTGATGGCCGGATCAAGGGCTGTTATGTACACGGGTTGTTTTCCTCAGACGCCTTTCGCAGCGCCTATCTGGGGGAAATCGGGGCGGAAACCTCGGAAATTTCCTTTGAGGACCAGATCGAAACCACACTGGAAGCACTGGCGGATCACATCGAGACCCATGTGGATCTGGGCTTTATCTGGGATCTGGCCGATGAAATCGAACAGCCCGCCCCTTGAGCCGCGCGCGCGGCTCTGCAATACTCTGCCAAACCACTAAGGATCGCCGATGTTTCCCGCCTTTGACCTGCCCCTGACCCTTGCCATTCCGGTTGCGATTGCGGCCTATCTGCTCGGCTCTGTGCCTTTTGGCATGGTGATTGCCCGCCTGTTCAGCTTGGGTAATCTGCGTGAAATCGGGTCCGGCAATATCGGGGCAACAAATGTTTTACGTACCGGCAACAAACTGGCGGCGCTGCTGACCGTTCTACTGGACGCGGGCAAAGGCGGCGTGGCGGTGATGATTGCGGGGCTGTTTTATGGGGAAACTGCGGCCCAGATGGCCGGTCTGGCCGCGTTTTTGGGGCATCTGTTTCCGGTATGGATCAAATTCAAGGGCGGCAAAGGCGTTGCAACCTTTCTCGGAATCCTGCTGGTGCTGAATTTCTGGGCCGGTCTGGCCACCTGCCTGACATGGCTGGCCACGGCCGTTGCCGGGCGGATTTCCTCGGCTGCCGCGCTGGTCTGCGCCGCAGCCGCGCCGATCTGGCTGTGGTTTCTGGGCTATCCGCAGGCAGCAGGCCTTGCTGTTGTTCTGGCGCTGCTGATCTGGATCAAACACCACGCCAACATCCGCCGCATCCTGTCCGGCACCGAACCCCGCATCGGGGCGGGGAAGTAGGTCCTGACCCTAGGGC
>JALWOO010000818.1 GCA_027083485.1 Amylibacter sp.
ACCCAGTTCCTTGAAATCCATGTGCCATCCCTTTTTTCTGGCCCTTTTTTCGGGAGAGTTTGGTTAATGGCTCCGGTTTGTCAACCGACCCCGCGCCAATTGACCCAACGTCCATGGAAATCGGCGCGGCCCAGATTGTATTTTTGCCCGCCGGGCCAGATTTGCGCTGTCAGCCCTGCGCCATCGCCTTGGCCGTCGGCTTCCATGCCGATATGGGCAAGCGGTGCCTCTGCTGTGGCCGCCGCGCCGGCCTGTTGCAAGGCGGCTTCGCAGGCGTTTTGGGTGGCTTGCGGGAAATATTGCCATGCGACAGTGTGATAGACCACATGCACGGCCCCATGATGGCGGGTGGACAGGCGGGATTTCAGCCAGTCTTCGGCGTCCATGCGGGCCACGGGGGCGTTTTGCTGTTGCGCAATGGCGATGGCGGCTTCGGTGCGCTGCATCCGGTCGGTCTGGTCCGGCCAGATATAGGCGCGCAGGCGCAGGGCGTCGCGCACCGGATCCAGCGGGTTGATGTCGCATCCGGCCTTGTCGATCACCTGCGGGGCGATCTGCGGGGGCAGGGGGCCGGACCAGTCAGGGGCCAGTTGCACGGTGGCGTTGGGGGTGCCGAATTTCTGCCCCTCAAGGGTCAATTCAAAACGGTCCCAGTTCAGATTAAGCCCTGCACTGGCCCCGAGTTCGGAAATCACCAGCGGCAGGTTGAACATGGTTTGCAGCGACAACATGGCCGGCATTAGCGCGGCCGCGCGGCGGACCTCGTTGGTTTGGGGTGGCGAATCCAGCCAGTCCTGAAGCTGGTCATTATGGGCTGTCAGGGCGCTGTGAACGGCCTGCCACAGGGTGGCATCATCCACGGCATTGGGCGGATAGGCGGCGATCAACGCGGGGGATTTCCCCTGCAACACCAGCGCATGCAGCGCGCCGGTCAGGCGCAGCGGCACCGAATCCCCGCGATTGGAGGCATCGCCCTGCCAGTTCAGGATACGTTCGCCGACGGCGGTATCAGGGGCAAGCTTCTGTGCCAGAAGGGTCAGCAATCTGCCGGTAAAAGGCGAGCCAAGGGCGGTGCAGGCCTCGGCCTGTTCCTCAAAAAACGCGCGTATCGTCATATCGGCCCCAAGTTATGGTCAGGTCTTCTGACCTTATTTAAACTTGTCCGCCAGTTTTTGTAAAGGGCTGCGGCTGTCTTCGGGGGCGGGGGCCGGTTTGGCGGGCTTTTTCATTGCCGGTTTGGTTGTGGAGGAGCGCGGCGGCGCGGTGCGCAGGGCCACCGCATTCATAAAGCGCCCCGTGTCGCCGCGCGCCAGATCATCCGCTCCGTCCGAAATACCGCGCAGCAGATCATCGAGCCAGTCCTGATCCGCCTTGGCGAAATCATGCAGCACATAGCGCGCCACCAGCTCCTTGCGCCCCGGATGGCCAATGCCAAGGCGCACACGGTTGTATTCCGGTGTGATATGCTGATGGATAGAGCGCAACCCGTTATGCCCCGCATGGCCGCCGCCGGTTTTGACCCGACATTTTCCCGGCGCAAGGTCCAGCTCGTCATGGAATACGGTCACATCGGAGGGGGCCAGTTTGTAAAACCGCATGGCCTCGCCTACGGATTGGCCGGACAGGTTCATAAAGGTTTCCGGTTTCAGCAGAGCGATTTTTTCGCCCCCCAAACGGCCTTCGGAAATCTGGCCCTGAAATTTGCGCCGCCACGGGGCAAAGCCGTGATCCTGCGCGATACGGTCCAGCGCCATAAAGCCGATGTTGTGCCGGTTTTGCGCGTATTTGCCGCCGGGATTGCCAAGGCCTACAAACAGTTTCATCTTCTTTTCACCCAAATCTTGCTTTGGGCTGTTATAAGCCGTGAACCATCAAAGTGACCACCAGATTTTCGCGCGCCTCTGCTGTGTTGTCCCTGTACATGGCGAAATCCTTTTGCAGAAGGGCCAGCAGGTCGGCACGTGCAGACGGGTGGACCTTGGCCAGATCAAGCGCATGGATCAGGGCAGGGCCGTTTCCGTCCTGAATATCGGCCAGAATATCGTGGTGGCGGGCGTTGACATAATCCGAAACCTTGTTGCGGCGGGCCTCATAGCCGGCATTGCCGACGGCGGTGGTTACCGCCCCGATTGGCAGCAAGAGCGGATTGCCCAGATGGCCCATATCGCAAGCGGCCAGAGCAAGAGGGAGCAGAAATAAAAGACGCATATGAAACCCTTCCTTGCCGGCTCATCTGGTGATTCCAGCGGGAAATGCAAGGGGCAGGCACCGCGCATAAAAAAACGCCCCGACCAGAGATCGGGGCGTTTACAGGGACGCGATGCGTCTTATTCTTCGGTTGCGGCCTCTTCGGTCGCGACTTCTTCTTCTGCTTCATCATCGTCGTCTTCAGCCTTCAGGCTGCTTGGCGCGGAAATATTGGCAATCACGAAATCACGGTCGGTGATCATTGGGCGTGTGCCTTCTGGCAGGGTGATCGAGGAAATGGTGACCACGTCGCCCACATCCAGATCTTCCAGATCGATTTCAATGGACGAAGGAATGTTGCCTGCTGTCACTTTCAGTTCGACTTCCGAACGCACAACGGTCAGAACGCCGCCGCGTTTCAGGCCGACAGAGGTTTCCTCGTTCTTGAAGGTCACCGGAATATACAGGTTCACGCGCGAATTGCGGTGCAGACGCATCAGATCGATGTGGGTTGGCAGGTCGTTGACAACGTGACGCTGAACACCGCGGCAGATGACGCGGAAGTCATCGTGGCCTTCGAGTTTCAGGTTGAACAGTGTGGACAGGAATTTCCCCGCCTTCAGCAGTTTCAACAATTCGTTGAATTTGACGTTGATGGCTACAGGCTCTTCGCCGCCACCGTATACAACACCTGGAACCATTCCTTCGCGGCGTGCTTGGCGGGCGGCCCCCTTGCCTGTCCCCGAACGCACTGTCGCGTTAATGTTTGGCATTTCGGCCATGATAATTCTCCAATTTTACAAGAGCGGCAATCCTCCAAGGGTGTAAGTGCCGCGTGAAGGCGTTCCTATAGGCGGGAAAGGAGCAAAAGGAAAGGGTTTTTATGGCGAAACACAAGGCAAAAGTGACCATAATAGCGTCTCCAGCCTCCTTGGATGGATGAAACAGAAACGTTTTATTGAACGGGCGGTTCGTGCTTATCCTGAAAACAGTGACGATCGTCACTGACTTTATTGGTTTAGTGACAATAGTCACATTATTCAGAATTCTTGCGCAACCTGCCGTTGCGCGTTTTTTTGTGTTCGCAGGTATATATTAAAAAGAGGATAACATGGCTATTGGTAAACGCGGAAGCGAAATTCTTGTTAATACATTTACAGACGATTTTCAGGGGAACCCGAATATTGATGCCAACCCGCTGACCGGCGGGTTTCAGATTGTTTGGGAAAGCGAAGGGCAAGACGGCGATGGTCTGGGTGTCTTTGGCCAGAATTTCAACGGTGCGGGCAGCAAGGTCGATGCGGAGTTCCAGCTCAATCAACTGACCATCGGGGATCAGCGCACGCCGGATGTGGCCTTTAATGAAGATGGCAACGGGGCCTGGGTCTGGCAGACCAACGCAGAGTACAGCTCCCGCAATATCGATGCGGATGTGATCCCGGTTGCAACCGATTTCCCGGCGGACAATGAACGGATTCACCAGCGGACCTTCGGGTTTGAAAATCAGGATGCCGCCGACCGGTATTACAATTTCGAACGCCGCCTGACCTCGGATTCCGGCCCTACAGAGACGCAGATCAATTATTACGGCCCGCGTGTGGTGTCTGTTGGCGGGGATATGTTCTCTACCGGCTATTTCGCCCCAGATCTGGCGCACGGGAGCATCAGCTATAAGGTCGATGTGTTTAACGCCAATGCCTATAAAAATGTTTACGGGAACTGGACGCGGGGGTCTACGGAGGGCGTGCGCGGAGATCGTGAAGCAACGACTTTTGGCGATCTGGCCCAGATTGATGACAGCAATGTCCTGACCGTAGAAACTCTTGCCTATGATGAAAACAGCACCGGCGGCGTGATCCAGTTTCAGGTCTTGCAGTCATACCGTGATCGGCCTTTGTCCCATGAATCGACCTATATTTCCGCGCTGACGCCGCAAGACCGTTATATACTGGAAGGGTCCGGCAAAACGGGTATCGCCACTGATCCGCGTGTTGTGATCCTGAAAGACGGCGGTTTTGCTATCACCTGGCAGGAAGAAAACCAGAGCGCAGCCAATCAGTCCAAATGGCATTCGGATGTCTATGTTCAGGTGTTCAATGCCGATTTCACCGCCCGCACGTCAGTTGTATCGGTGGATACGCGCCCCGGTTCGGACCAGACCGCCCCGGAAATCAGTGCCTTGAAGGATGGCGGGTTTATCATCGCCTGGGCCGATTCCAAAGGGGACGGCAAAGGCAGCGGCATCGAGGCGCAACGTTTTGACGAGGACGGAGTGAAACTCGGCCATGTCATTGATGTCAACAGCACCACACGCGGGGATCAGGTGGCTCCGGCGCTTACCACGTTGAAAAACGGTCATGTTATGGTCACATGGGAATCCGATTACGGGGATGGCTCCAATAGTTCGGTTATGGCGCAAAAATTGATTATGCAGGCCTATGGAGCGAATAAATCCCAGATATTGACCGGTACGTCGGGCGCAGAGGTTTTCAATGTTGGCAAAGGCAATGACAAAGTGAACGCAGGCGGCGGGGCTGATGTGGTCAGGGGTGGCCTTGGCAAAGACGTGCTGAATGGCGGCTTTGGCAATGACAAGCTGTTTGGCAATGGCGGTAACGACCGGCTGAATGGCGGCGTTGGGCGTGATAAACTGTTTGGCGGGGTGGGGAATGACCGGCTGGACGGCGGCAAAGGCAATGATTTCCTGCGAGGAGATGGCGGTGCGGACCGGTTTATCTTTAAGGATGGCAAGGATGTGGTGCTGGATTTTCAGGATAATATCGACACGGTGGTGTTCTCCCATTCGCTGGTGAACGGCTCGCTCACCAAGGCGCGGCTGGCCAATATTGTTGACGAAGGGGCCGGTCAGCTCACCTTTGACTTTGGTCACGGCGATCAGCTGACGATCAAAGGCATCAGCAACTTTGCCGACCTGCGCGACGATATCGCGTTTATTGCATAAATACCTTCAAATTTCCGGCCCTGTTATGCGGGGCCGGAAAACGCGGTGTTACATCCAGTCGCCGGTGAAATCCTTTGGAATCAGCAGGTTGTCGCGATTCATGTTGCGCAATTCCCGTTCCCCGCAAAGCGCCATGGTGATGTCCAGCTCCTTGTGGATGACCTCGAGCGCGGTGGTGACGCCGGCTTTGCCCATGGCCCCAAGGCCATAGATATAGGCGCGCCCGATCATGGTGCCTTTGGCCCCCATGGAAATTGCCTTGAGCACGTCTTGCCCTGAACGGATGCCGCTGTCCAGATGCACCTCGATCCGGTCGCCGACCGCGTCCAGAATGGCCGGTAACATGCGGATAGAGGACAGTGCCCCGTCCAGTTGCCGCCCGCCGTGGTTGGACACGATAATCGCATCCGCGCCGGTTTTGACCGCCATTCTGGCATCTTCAGGGTCTAAAATCCCCTTGAGGATCAGCGGCCCACCCCAGCGTTCCTTGATCCAGGCCACATCATCCCATTTCAGGGTCGGGTCGAACTGTTCCGCCGTCCATGCACCCAGGTTGGCCATGTCGGACACGCCTTCCACATGGCCGACAATATTGCCGAACACGCGCCGTTTGGTGCCCAGCATCCCCCATGCCCAGCGTTGTTTCATGGCGATGTTGATCATATTGGCGATGGTCATTTTCGGCGGCGCGGTCAGGCCGTTTTTCAGATCCTTGTGCCGCTGGCCGAGGATTTGCAGGTCATAGGTCAGCACCAGCGCCGAACAGCCCGCCGCCTTGGCCCGGTCAATCAGCCGTCCAATGAAATCGCGGTCGCGCATCACATAGAGCTGAAACCAGAAGGGTTTTTTGGTGTGTTCGGCCACGTCCTCGATCGAACAGATCGACATGGTGGACAGGGTGAAGGGCACGCCGAATTCCTCGGCGGCCTGTGCGGCTTTGATTTCGCCGTCCGGATGTTGCATCCCCGTCAATCCGACAGGGGCCAGCGCCACCGGCATTTTGTAATTCTGCCCCAGCATCGGCATTTCGGTGCTGCGGTTGGTCATGTCTACGGCCACCTTCTGGCGCAAACGGATATCGGCAAAATCGCTGACATTGTCGCGAAAGGTTTGTTCGGACCACGAACCGCTTTCGCAATAGTCGAAAAACATCTTTGGCACACGTTTTTTGTAAAGTGCAAAAAGATCGTCGATATTGGTGATGACTGGCATGGGACCTCCTGTGTTGGCAGCAGGTTAAATCCGCTGTGCAAAGCTGTGCAAGGAAAACTGTGCCGGAATTGGTAAGCTCGGTTTTCCAAATTGTCGTTTTTGCACAAGAATGCCGCGAAAGCTTTGCCGCTCAGGCCGCTGGCGCGAAAGCGCCACTGCCGTTGATATTGCGTAAATGATCGGAGGATTTCATGGCATAGCCCGAATTATTTCGTGGCAGGTGGCCACGAGAGGCATCTTCCGGCAAGCAGATTTACGACCCCGGGAAGGGCTGTAGGCAACCTGTTGAAGGTATCATTCCTCGCTTGAAATAGGGCGTATTTATGAGCGTTTGATGGCCCTTTAGGGGCTTTACTCCAAAATTGGATCATGTTAAATATCAGGCTGGAATTGCGCGATTTGTATTTGAAAACGGGTTGGTTGGCCTATATTTGGTTTCTTACGTTTAGGGTACGCGGGCGCATGAAATATGATAACTTACAATGAGTTAAGTAGTGGAGGCCTACATGAATAGAGCAACATCAAAAGTCCTGCGAGGCGCGCTTTTTGCTGTCGCTTTCTTGCCGGCAGTTTCGGCGTTTGCCGAGACTGTAACCGTGGTGAATTTCGCAAGCGCAAGTCATAAGCTCAGCCCTGCAGCGCGCGCAACGCTGGATCAGTTCGTCAAGAAGAACGGCAAGCTGTGCATTAATTTGGCCGGCTATACCGATACGCGCGGTAGCGTTGCTTACAATCAGGCGCTTTCCGAGCGGCGCGTGAGCACTGTTGCGAGTTATCTCAAGAAGTTGAACTTCAAAAAAGACATCACCGGCATCAATGCTTTCGGGGAAACCCATCTGGCGGTTGCCCGTGAAGGTGACGTTGTTGCGAACCGTCGTGTGGAGCTGCGTTCCTACAAATGTGGTGGCGCTTCTTTCCCCGTCGGCGCTGTGCCAAGCTGGTTGGCTGCAGTACCGTTTGTTTGTCTGACCGGTGCTTGTGACTTCTCGTCCACATCGTCTACATCGACGACAACTACGACAACAACAACTACGACAACAACCTCTCCTTAGTAGGTGGCGGTCGAGTTTTGTATTGAATGTCCGGCGTTATAGCGCCGGACATTTACGCCAAGCAAACGCAAGATTTGTATGGTGTTTCAAGGGGGTGATGCAGAGCGGTTTTGCGCGTTGCTGCATCAGGGGAATCAGGAAATCCTGCGGTATGAGATCTACCAAAACGAGTGTTGTTTTTTCGGCCTGTACCTGTGTTTCGGTGCTTTTCCCCGTATATGGTTCGAGCCAATCCAATCCGTCACTGAATATGTTTGGCAACCCGGGTTTGATTGATATGCCGAGTGCGGAATCCAATCCTGATGCTGAACTGAGCCTGTCGGTTTCCCATTTTGCCAAGGCAACCCGCACCTCGCTGAACTTTCAAATTAGCCCCCGTATTTCCGGTACTTTCCGCTATGCGCGGATTGATAACTGGTTCAATGGCAGCGAAACCTTTGACCGGAGTTTTGATATACGATTCAAGCTCTTGAACGAGAGCAAGTTCCTGCCTGCTGTGGCGCTCGGGCTGCGCGACTTTATGGGGACGGGGCTTTATTCGTCGCAATATCTGGTTGCAACCAAGAATCTGGGCGACACCTTCAAGGTCACCGCCGGTTTGGGCTGGGGGCGTTTGTCGGGCACCAAGAAATTCCAGCCATTGAATTTCGGGCGCGGTGGCAAACCCAATTACAAAGAATGGTTTCGCGGCGATGTCGGTGTTTTCGGGGGGCTGGAATGGCAAACGCCGATTGATGGCCTTCGGGTCAAGGTGGAATACAGTCCGGATCAATACGTCTGGGAAAACCGTATTTTCCAAAGGCGGAGGGTGAAAACCTTTGACCGCAAGTCTCCGGTCAACTTTGGCTTTTCATACGTCACCAAACGGAACCTGCAATTTAGCGGCTATTATATGTATGGCTCCGAAATCGGGTTTTCATTTTCAACCTCGCTTAACCCCAAGCGCAAGCGCCAGCTGTATCGGGCGCTCCCTGAACAGCGTGTTTTGGCAATTCGCCAGCGTCCACAAGGGGTTAGCACGGCTTCCTTTGCCGATGGTTTTGACAAGGTAACCACCCAGAGTTACACT
Source organism: Amylibacter sp. (assembly GCA_027083485.1). Lineage (GTDB taxonomy): Bacteria > Pseudomonadota > Alphaproteobacteria > Rhodobacterales > Rhodobacteraceae > Amylibacter. Next base: position 8,483 of record JALWOO010000818.1, read on the forward strand.
GAACAGTTGCAAAAGGCTCTTGGCAAGAAAACCGTGCAGGTGATCTATGCCAATTACAACGGCGGTTCTGCCGAAGTACGCATTCGCAATGCCAAGTTTAACCGCCCGGGGCAGGCGGCGGAACACACCATGCGGGCGATGACACAGGTTCTGCCTGATGGAATCGAGAATTTTTCCGTGGTGTTGATGGAAAATGACCTGCCTATTTCCACCGTTCATGCCAAACGCTCCGATATCGAAGCCCTTGGCCGTGACGGCATCGGCGGCAATTTCGGGCAGCTGGTTCAGGTCGATGCGGGCCAAAAGGCAAGCGGTGATGGATTTTACACAGACGGTATTTATCCGAAATTCACCTCCTATTTACGTCCGTTCCTGAAACCTCACCTGTTTGATCCGGATGATCCGGTGCGTGCCGATTTCCGGATTGGCTGGAATTCCGTTTATGACATTAAACCGGGTCTGTCGATTTCATCAGAGCTGTCGGCCAAGGTGCTGGGCAATCTGGACAACAACAAACGGGCGTCAAATTCGGTTCTGCTGCATGTGCGGACCGATCTGGATAAATACCAGCGCAACAGCGAATTTACCATTGACCGTTTGACCATTGATTACATGACCAAACTGTCGCCCTCTGTTTATGCGCGCGTCAGTGCCGGTATTTTCGAACAGATGTACGGCGGGATTTCTGCCGAAGTTTTGTGGAAGCCGATCGACAGCCGCCTTGCCTTTGGGGCAGAGGTGAACTGGGTCAAAAAACGCGGCTTTGATCAACGGTTAAGCTTTCAGAACTTCTCTACTGTGACCGGCCATGTGTCTGCCTATTGGGATATGGGTAACAGTTATTATGGCCAGATCGATGTGGGGCGCTATCTGGCCCATGATCTGGGCGCGACCTTCACCTTTGAGCGCCGCTTTGATAACGGCTGGCGGATCGGGGCTTTTGCGACCTTTACCAATGTCTCCTTTGCGGATTTTGGCGAAGGGTCGTTTGACAAAGGCATCAATGTCACCATTCCGTTCTCCTGGCTTGCTGGTGGGCAACCCACACGGCGGCGTCATAACCTGGTCATCCGCTCCATTACCCGCGATGGCGGGGCACGTGTGGATATTCCGAACCGGCTTTATGGAATCGTTTCGGACGCTGGCAAGAAACAGATCGTCAATTCATGGTAAGGTGAAACGCGCTAAAATCCCGCTTGTGTTAAGGGGGCAAAGCGCGTTACACCGATCTTATGAAAACCTGCATCACCATCTGCTGCATTTGTATTCCCTGCTAACATCGCTGCGTGGGCCGGTTTTTCATTTTCAGAATAACATGTGACAGGCCCGCGTCGGGATAATCGACCGTGAGGCCCCATGACCGAGATCAAGCTCTATAACACCAAGACCCGCAGCAAGCAGGTTTTCACCCCGATTGATGCGGATAATGTGCGTATGTATGTATGTGGGCCGACGGTCTATGACCGCGCCCATATCGGCAATGCGCGGCCGGTGATCGTGTTTGATACGCTGTATCGGCTGTTGCGCCATGAATACGGTGTTGAACACGTTAAGTATGCCCGCAATTTCACCGATGTAGACGATAAAATCAACGCCCGCGCTGCCGAAACGGGGCGCTCTATTCGGGATATCACCGATGAAACCATTAAGTGGTTTCTGGATGATATGGGCGCGCTTGGCGCATTGGAGCCGGATTTCGCCCCGCGTGCCACGGAATACATCGACCAGATGATCGCCATGACGCAGGAGTTGATTGATCTGGGCCATGCCTACGAGGCCGAGGGCCACGTGCTGTTCGCGGTGGAAAGCTATGGCAAATACGGCATCCTGTCGGGGCGGTCTGTGGATGACATGATCGCCGGCTCGCGAGTCGAGGTAGCCCCCTATAAACGCAATCCGATGGATTTTGTACTGTGGAAACCGTCGGATGAAAACACGCCGGGCTGGGACAGCCCCTGGGGGCGCGGGCGGCCGGGCTGGCATATCGAATGCTCCGCCATGTCGCGCGAATTGTTTGGCGACAGCTTCGACATCCACGGCGGCGGGCTGGATCTGGCCTTTCCCCACCACGAAAACGAACGCGCCCAAAGCTGCGCCTGTTGTGGTGAAGACAGCTATGCGCAAATCTGGATGCATAACGAAATGTTGCAGGTCGAGGGCAAGAAGATGTCC
>JALWOO010000819.1 GCA_027083485.1 Amylibacter sp.
CCGCAAGTTCGGGCGCAGCTCCATTCCGGTTTTGCGGCTGGCCTATGAAATTTCCCCGCGCAAGGACATTGAAAAAGCAATTGACCGGGCGGTCTCGCTCTATGGCTTCCGGATTACCGATCATTCGGTGGACCAAAACGCCCAGCAACCCCGCGTCTGTGCCGAATTTTCCGAACCCTTGGTCAAGGCCGGTGTGGATTACGCGGATTTTGTGAAAATGCCGATGCAGGGAATGGCGGTCGAGGCCCGGAATAACCAGCTATGTATCGAAGGTGTCACCCATGGTGACACCCTGCGGGTGGTTTTTCGCAAAGGCCTGCCCGCAGCCAGTGGTGAAGTGCTGAGCAAGTCGGTTGATCTGGAGGTCTACGTGCCGGATCGTGATGCGGTGGCGCGGTTTGCGGGGCGCAGTTACATTTTGCCAAAACATGCGAATGCCTCGGTGCCGCTGACCACGGTCAATCTGGATCAGGTGGATCTGGCGATTTACCGGATAGGTGATCGCAACCTGTTGCGGGCCATGCAGGACGGTTACCTGTCAGAGCCGCTGTCCCGTTGGGACCTGCCCGGTTTGAAACGCAATCTGGGCGAAAAGCTGTGGACGGGGAGTGCCGCCATAAAACGGGTGCTAAATCGCGAGGTGGTCACCGCGTTGCCGGTGGGACAGGCGATTACCAAATTCGAACCGGGGATTTATGCAATTACCGCACAGGATCCCAATAGCGACGAGGAGGACGGTCTTGCCACGCAATGGTTTGTGGTAACCGATCTGGGGGTTTCCACCATGCTCGGCAATGACGGCCTGCATGTGTTTGCCCGCTCTCTTGGCGATGCCACGCCGGTTGCCGGCGCGGATGTGCAACTGCTGGCGCGCAATAACGATGTGCTCGGGACCGCCAAAACCGACAGCGCGGGCTATGCGCATTTTGCGGCGGGGTTGGTGCGTGGTACGGCGGGGAATGCGCCGGCGATGGTGACTGTGCGCACCGATGATGATTTTGCGTTTCTGGATCAGGGGGCTGCGGAATTCGACCTGTCTGATCGCGGTGTAGAAGGACGCCCGGCCCCGCCGCCGATTGATGTGTTTCTGGCCACCGATCGCGGGGCCTATCGTCCGGGAGAGGTCATTCATGCAACCCTTTTGGCGCGCGATAACAAAACAGCGGCCTTGCGCAATTTGCCCCTGACGCTGGAGCTGCGCCGTCCGGACGGGGTGATGTATGCCAAACGTCTGGTCAAGGATCAGGGCGCTGGCGGGGGTGTGGCGGCGTTTGCCCTGTCAGGGAATGCGCGGCGTGGTACGTGGAAACTGCGGGTATATGGCGACCAGAAAGCCAAGCCGCTGTTGGAACGCCGTGTGCTGGTCGAGGATTTCGTGCCCGAACGGATTGATTTCGATCTGGCGATGAAATCCGAAACCGTTCGCCTCGGGGATCAGCCGGTTGTGACGATTGATGCGAAATACCTGTATGGCGCGCCGGGGGCCAACCTGCCGCTGGAAGGCGAGGTGAAACTCAGCGCGGTGGAAACGTTGAAGGGCTATAACGGATTTACCTTCGGGCGTGCGGATGAACGCTTTGATACGCGCTATGCCTCGATCGAAGAAGGCTGGCAAACGGGGGCTGACGGGCATCTGGAAATACCGGTTCTTTTGCCGGAGGTTCCGGAGCAGGTCAACAAGCCGCTGGAAATGGAGACCTACATTCGCCTGCGGGAAGGCTCCGGCCGGCCGGTTGAGCGCCGCGTCAAGGCCGCTGTGCAACCAAATGGCCCGATGATCGGTATCCGGCCCCTGTTCGAGGATCAGGCCAGCGAAGACAGCAATGCGGAATTCGAAGTCCTTGCCGTGGGCCGCGATCTGCAACGGATTGATTTGCCGCATGTCACTTGGGTGCTGGACCGGATCAACACCCGTTTTCAATGGTTCGAGAGCTATGGCGATTGGGATTATGAACCGGTCACCACCCGCGAAAGGGTGGCAAGCGGCGAAGTGGCGCTGAGCGCGACCGATCTGGTGCGGATTTCCGCGCCGGTCACCTATGGCGAATATGAATTGAAACTGATGTCCCGGGACGCCGGTTTTGCCACCGGTTCGCAAAGTTTTTATGCGGGCTGGTACGTCAGTGCCTCTGCCAATGATACGCCGGACCGCTTGCCCGTGGCGCTGGACCAACCGGTTTACGGTGTCGGCGATACCGCCCGTTTGCGGATTGAATCTCGTTTTGACGGGGTGGCGCAGGTTTCGGTTCTGAGCGACCGTCTGATTGAAACCCGTTCGGTGCCGATCAGCAAAGGGGCAAATACGATTGATATGGTTGTCAGTCCGGATTGGGGGGCCGGTGCCTATGTCACCGTAAGCGCCATTCGCCCGATGGATGTGGCCGCCGGGCGCAACCCGTCCCGCGCGCTGGGGCTGGTCTATGCCAAGGTGGATCCCGCGGATAAACTGCTGAACGCGCAATTCGTGAATGGCGGCGAAGCCAGCCCGCGCAATTCGCTGACCGCCCGACTAAAGGTCGATGGCGCGGTTGCAGGGCAGCCGGTTTATGCCACGATTGCCGCCGTGGATGTGGGGGTGCTGAACATCACCGGCTTTGAAACGCCGGCACCGGATCAGCATTACTTTGGTCAGCGCAAGCTCGGCATCGGGCTGCGCGATATCTATGGGCGGTTGATTGACGGGCTGCAAG
>JALWOO010000820.1 GCA_027083485.1 Amylibacter sp.
GACCAACTGGACCAACGAAGAAGGTACCCGTTTTGCGCCGGCGATGCTGTCTTCCGGCGTGTTTGCCGGTATGCACACGCAAGATTGGGCCTATGATCGTGAAGATGCCGAGGGCAAGAAATTTGGCGATGAGCTGGTCCGGATCGGCTGGCGCGGTGATGAAGAAGTCGGTGCCCGCAAAATGCACGCGTTTTTCGAGTTGCACATTGAACAGGGGCCTATTCTGGAGGCTGAAAACAAGGAAATCGGCGTTGTCACCCACGGTCAGGGCCTGAGCTGGACACAGGTTACCGTGACCGGCAAAGAAAGCCATACCGGTTCAACCCCGATGCCAATGCGCAAAAATGCCGGCCTTGGCATGGCCAAAATGCTGCAATTGGTGGATGATATTGCCTGGTCCCACAAACCCGATGCGGTTGGCGCGGCGGGGCATATCGATGTGTACCCGAATTCGCGCAACGTGATTCCGGGCAAAGTGGTGTTTACCGTGGATTTCCGTTCCCCTGATCTGGCAACGATCGAAGACATGGAGCAGCGTTTTGACAAAGGCGCGCGCGAAATTGCTGCTGAAATGGGTCTCGGCGTCGAGCTGGAAAAGGTTGGCGGTTTTGATCCTGTCACCTTTGACGAAAACTGCGTGACAGCGGTGCGCGATGCGGCCGAACGGCTTGGCTATTCCCATATGAACATCATTTCCGGTGCCGGGCATGATGCCTGCTGGATCAATCGCAAAGCCCCGACGGCCATGGTCATGTGCCCCTGTGTGGATGGTCTGTCCCACAATGAAGCCGAAGAAATTTCCAAGGAATGGGCAACCGCCGGTGCGGATGTTCTCTTGCATGCGGTTGTGGAGACTGCTGGAATTGTTGAATAAAATTGGCATACACGCTACCGTCGCCGCATTATTTGTGGCGACGGCTACTTATGCGGCCCCCAAAGTCGGGGTGCCGTGGGATTGGCAATTGTCGGAAACAATTCGTCCTCCTAAGGGGATAAAAGTATTCGATGCCGATCCCGACAGTGTGACACGAAAACAGATTCAAAAGCTCAAACGGGCAGGGGTCTACACCATTTGTTATGTGTCTGTAGGAACGCTTGAAAACTATCGGACGGATGTTGACCGCTTTCCGGCACGTGTTGTGGGCAAGGTCTATGGCGATTGGCCCGATGAGCGTTTTTTGGATATTCGCCGTCGCAAGATTTTGATCCCGCTGATGAGAAAACGTTTTCAGCGGTGTAAAAGGCTCGGTTTTGACGCGGTGGAACCGGATAATCAGGATGTCTATTCCAACGATAGCGGTTTCAACCTGACGGCACGCCAACAGGTGCGCTACCTCAAGGAAATTGCACGTGTGGCCCATAAGATGGGGATGGAAGTCGGCCAGAAAAATGTGCCGGAGTTGACGCGGCGTCTTGTCGGCTCGATGGATTTTATTATCACAGAAAGCTGTTTTCAGGATAGGTGGTGTCGCAAGGTATCCGCCTACCCTCGGGCGGGAAAGCCTGTGTTTGACGCGGAATACAAGGACCGGAAGATAAACTTCAAAAAGGCATGTCGGGTGGCAAAAAGGCTCAAGATTTCAATGATCCTGAAGGATCGAAATCTTGGTCATGCGCGACGGGCATGCAAGTAATATGGGAGAGTTGAAATGAGTAAAGTCATCAAAGGCGGCACCGTTTGTACGGCGGATCGCACATGGAAAGCCGATGTCCTGATCGAGGACGAGAAAATCAAACAGATCGGCGAGGATCTGAAGGGCGATGAATATATTGACGCCGAAGGGGCCTATGTGATCCCCGGCGGCATTGATCCGCATACGCATCTGGAAATGCCGTTTATGGGAACAACTGCGGCCGAAACTTTTGAATCCGGCACTTGGGCGGCGGCGGCAGGTGGGACCACCATGTTGATCGACTTTTGCTTGCCGGGCGAAGATGGCAGCATCAAGAACGCGATCAATGAATGGCACCGCAAATCTGCGCCACAAATTTGTTCTGACATCGGTTATCACATGGCGATTACCGGCTGGAATGAAAACATTCATGCCGAAATGGAAGACGCGGTGAAAATGGGGGTAAACTCCTTTAAGCATTTTATGGCCTACAAAGGCGCGTTGATGGTCGAGGATGACGAGATGTTTGCCTCTTTCCAGCGCTGCGGTGAATTGGGCGCGTTGCCAATGGTTCACGCAGAAAATGGTGATCTGGTTGATATCCTTCAGAAAAAATACATGGCAGAGGGCATTACCGGACCGGAAGGTCATGCATATTCCCGTCCGCCGGAGCTGGAGGGAGAAGCGGCAAACCGGGCGATTACCATTGCCGATGCGGCGGGGGTTCCTCTCTATATTGTTCATGTTTCATGTGAGCAGGCACACGAAGCCATTCGCCGTGCGCGCCAAAAGGGGATGCGGGTCTATGGTGAGCCTCTCATACAATTCTTAACATTGGATGAATCCGAATACTTTAATAAGGACTGGGAACATGCGGCGCGACGTGTGATGTCGCCCCCGTTCCGGAACAAAGAACATCAAGCCAGCCTTTGGGCGGGTTTGCAAGCGGGGTCATTGCAAGTGGTTGCTACGGACCATGCGGCCTTTACCACGGAACAAAAGCGTATGGGAATTGACAACTTTTGCCTGATTCCAAACGGGTCTAACGGGCTGGAAGAACGTCTGGCCGTGTTGTGGACCGAAGGCGTGGAAACCGGCCGTCTAACGCCAAACGAGTTTGTTGCGGCAACATCGACCAATGTGGCCAAGATCCTGAATATCTATCCTAAAAAGGGTGCGATTGTTGAGGGTGCGGATGCGGATATTGTGGTTTGGGATCCGAAGATTTCCAAAACCATTAGTCAATCCAATCACCATTCCGTATTGGATTACAATGTGTTCGAAGGTTTCAAGGTCAAAGCCCAAAGCCGGTTCACCCTGAGCCGTGGGGAAGTAATCTGGGCCTGGGGCCAAAACAGCCAGCCTCAGCCGGGCCGTGGCCGTTTTGTGCCACGTCCTGCCTTTTCCTCGGCGCAGAAGTCTTTGAGCAAGTGGAAAGAGCTGAACTCGCCGCGTAAAATTAAGCGTGATCCGTTGAATATTCCGGCCGGCATATAATTGAAGTGAATGGGCAATAAATGAGCAACCAAACCATCATTAGCGCCAAGAATCTGAACTTGACGTTTGAAACAAACGACGGGCCAGTGCATGCGCTGCAAGACATCAATCTGGATATAAATAAAGGCGAGTTTGTTTCGTTTATTGGCCCATCTGGCTGTGGCAAGACGACCTTTTTACGGGTGATGGCCGATCTGGAAAAGCCGACAAGCGGGATGATCACAGTGAATGGTGTCAGTCCAGAAGAAGCCCGAAAATCAAGAGCTTATGGGTATGTTTTTCAGGCGGCAGGCCTGTACCCATGGCGCACGATTGCGCGTAATATTGCGCTGCCATTGGAGATCATGGGTTATTCAAAGGAAGAACAAGCCCAGCGTATTAAAAGCGTGCTGGAGTTGGTGGAGCTTACCGGGTTTGAGAAAAAATTCCCGTGGCAATTATCCGGTGGCATGCAACAGCGGGCCAGCATTGCACGTGCGTTGGCGTTTGATGCGGATATCCTCCTTATGGACGAGCCATTTGGCGCATTGGACGAGATTGTGCGGGACCATCTGAATGAGCAACTCCTTGAATTATGGGCCAAAACCCATAAGACTATTGCTTTTGTGACCCATTCAATTCCTGAAGCAGTTTACCTTTCTACAAAAATTGTGGTGATGTCACCGCGCCCCGGGCGGATTGCGGATGTGATTGAAAGCACGCTTCCCGTTGATCGTCCCCTTTCCATACGGGATTCGGCGGAGTTTATCGAGATTGCCAATCGGGTGCGTGACGGTCTGCGGGAAGGGCATTCAAATGGATGATTCGATTGGCAACCTCTGCAATCTAGGCTGGAAAAGCGAACAATTGGTTAATTTCGGGAGGATTGGCTGATGCGCAGCATTATCCCTATTCTAACGGTTGTTGGAGCAATCTTCGTAGTTTGGTATGCGGCGGCTGTGGCACTGAATTCCGCTTGGGCCTATGACAAAGCCAAAAGAACCGGTCAGACGTTAACCTTTTCTCAAGTGGTTGCCGATACCATGGAGCAGGATAAACCGTTGTTGCCCGCCCCGCATCAGGTTGCAAAGGAGATTTGGAAAACAACAGTCATGAAAAAAATAACGTCCAAACGGTCGTTAATATGGCATGGCTGGATAACTTTGTCGGCGACAATGCTTGGCTTTGCTATGGGAACGGCGCTGGGTATCTTGTTGGCGGTTGGCATTGTGCATAGCCGAGCGATGGATATGTCGGTGATGCCGTGGGTTATCACCAGTCAAACTATCCCGATTTTGGCAGTGGCCCCAATGATTATTGTGGTTCTTAATGCTGTTGGGGTTTCTGGATTACTGCCTAAGGCTGTGATTTCCATGTATCTTTCATTCTTTCCTGTGGTGGTTGGGATGGTCAAGGGGTTGCGCAGCCCAGACCACATGCAGCTGGATTTGATGCGGACATGGAATGCGTCGAAATCAACTGTATTCTGGAAACTGCGCTTGCCAAGTTCGATGCCCTATCTGTTTACCTCTCTCAAGGTTGCGGTTGCGGCGTCTTTGGTCGGGGCGATCGTTGGCGAGATGCCAACCGGTGCCGTGGCCGGGTTGGGCGCGCGTTTGTTGGCGGGAAGTTATTATGGTCAAACCATCCAGATTTGGAGTGCGCTTATTTGTGCGGCGGCCTTGGCTGCATCCCTGGTGATGATCATTAGCCTGATCCAGAGAATTACGCTTAAGAGAATGGGGATGGCATCATGATCTGGATTATTGGTGCACTGGTTTTTTGGCTTGCAGCCTGGTGGCTCAATGTGCAGTTGTCAAAACGACCAAAATCCCGCGGGTTGTCGCTCTTGGTGCCGGCTATTTTTGGAATTACCTTGTTGGTGATTTGGGAAGCGGCCGTGCGAGGCTTTGAAATCAGTCCGGTTCTGTTACCGCCGCCGTCTGCAATTGCCGTGCGTTTTGCCAATAGCATGCCCATCTTATGGGTGGACTTTCTACAAACCATCGTCAAAGGCGGCCTGTCAGGATTTGTTATTGGCTGCGGTGCTGCATTTCTGACCGCTATTGCGGTGGATCGTTCGCCTTTCTTGCAGCGTGGCTTACTGCCTGTTGGAAATTTTGTGGCGGCATTGCCGATTGTGGGCATGGCCCCGATTTTGGTGATGTGGTTCGGTTTTGACTGGCAATCCAAAGCGGCTGTTGTGGTAGTCATGGTGTTCTTCCCGATGCTGGTCAATACTGTGCAAGGGCTACAAGCGGCGGACCATATGCAACGGGATCTGATGCAAACCTATGCTGCCAGCTATTTTCAGTCTTTGATCAAGCTGCGATTGCCTGCGGCAATGCCGTTTATTTTCAATGGATTGAAAATTTCTACCACTTTGGCAATGATTGGCGCTATTGTGGCAGAGTTCTTTGGTTCCCCCACTGTGGGAATGGGGTTCCGTATCTCGACCGAGGTCGGGCGCTTGTCGCTCGATATGGTTTGGGCCGAAATAACTGTAGCAGCCCTTGCGGGCTCTGCGTTTTATGGTGGGGTCGCGTTGCTGGAAAAAGCAGTAACATTTTGGCACCCATCACAACGAAGTTGAGAAAGAAAAATCAACTATACAACAAGGAGAGTAAAATGAACAAATTTTTGACAACAGCATTGGCTGGTGTGTTGGCAGTGGGTGCATCCATTGCCCAGGCTGCCGATGATGTGACACTGCAGCTAAAATGGGTCACTCAGGCGCAGTTTGCCGGTTACTATGTTGCGCTGGACAAAGGGTTTTACAAAGACGAAGACCTGAATGTCACCATCAAGCCGGGTGGTCCGGATGTGGCACCGGCACAGGTTATTGCCGGTGGCGGTGCCGATGTTGTGCTGGACTGGATGCCCTCTGCACTGGCATCGCGTGAAAAGGGTCTGGATCTGGTCAATATTGCGCAGCCGTTTAAGCATTCCGGCATGATGCTGACCTGCCGCAAAGATGCCGGTATTTCCAGCCCTGCCGATTTCCCGGGTAAAACTCTGGGTGTCTGGTTCTATGGCAACGAATATCCATTCCTGAGCTGGATGAGCAAACTGGGCCTTAAAACCGACGGTTCCGAAGGGGGCGTCAAGGTTCTGAAGCAAGGCTTTAATGTTGATCCGATCCTGCAAGGGCAGGCGGCATGTGTGTCGACCATGACCTATAACGAATATTGGCAGATCATTGATGCGGGCCTGAAACCTGAAGATCTGGTGGTGTTCAAATATGAAGATCAGGGCGTGGCTACGCTTGAGGACGGCATGTATGTTTTGGGTTCAAACCTGAAAGACCCTGAGTTCAAAGACAAAATGGTGCGTTTCGTGCGTGCGTCTATGAAGGGCTGGAAGTGGGCTGAAGAAAATCCTGATGCCGCTGCCGATATCGTTCTGGACAATGATGCCTCCGGTGCGCAGACCGAAAAGCACCAGCGTCGCATGATGCGTGAAGTGGCAAAACTGACTGCCGGTTCCAATGGCGCTCTGGACGAGGCCGACTATAAACGCACAGTCGAAAGCCTGATGTCTGGCGGGTCTGATCCTGTGATCACCAAGGAACCTGTAGGTGCCTGGACACACGAGATTACGGATGCTGCTCTGAAATAAGGGGCATTAACCGATTTCAAGAGGGCCGTAGCGAAGTTTCGTTACGGCCCTTTTGCGTTTGAGGGGGAAAAGATCGGTCCGGCCTCTTGCCATAAATGGCATTTCGCTCCATGTTTTGTGCAGAAGGCCATAGAAAACAAGGGCCACAAGCGGGAGAAAACGGAATGACAAAAGTGGCCACATTGGCAGATATTGAACGGTTGGAGCGGGAAAAACCGGTTGAAGAGCGCTGGAGTGAAAAAACCGTTTATCAACGTCTTTGTCGCACAAGGGATGCCTTTCCGAACCGGCCTGCTGTCAGTTTTCAGTTGAAATCCGGTGCCAAAGACAAGGCCACGACCCTTGATTGGACAGAGCTGACGCGCCGGATTACGCAGGCCGCCAATTTGTTCCGCTCGCTCGGGATTGGTGAAACCGATGTAATCGCCTATCTGCTCCCCACCAGCCATGAAACCCTGATAACCTTGATGGGCGGAATGACGGCGGGGATCGTTGCGCCGATCAATCCCACGCTGGAACCCGAACAAATTGCGGCCTTGCTTAATGAATCTGGTGCCAAGGTTCTGGTGACCATGCGGGCATTTCCCAAAACCAATGTTGCCCAGCTGGCGGCAGAGGCCTTGGTCCATGCGCCGGGCGTTAAAACGGTGATTGAAATTGATATGTTGCCGCATTTGACGCCACCGCTGAGCTGGATTGTGCCCTTTATCCGCCCCAAGCTGGAGGTAAAACATTCGGCGAAAGTGCTGGATTTCAACAAGGCTCTGGCGCAGCAAAAGGCCGATGGCCTGACGTTCGAGGAAAATCTGGACGACCGCTATTGCGCGCATTTCCACACCGGCGGGACCACGGGCATGCCGAAAATTGCCCAGCACCGCCATTCGGGGATCATCTATAACGGCTGGCTTGGCACTGAAATGTTGTACACGGAACAGGACGTTGTTTTATGTCCTTTGCCGCTTTTCCATGTGTTTGCGGCCTATCCGATCTGGTCCGGTGTGCTGTGTTCCGGGGCGCATTTAGTGTTGCCAACGCCTGCGGGGTATCGGGGTGACGGGGTTTTTGATAATTTCTGGCAGTTGATTGAGCGCTGGAAAGTGACCTTTATGGTGACGGTTCCCACGGCGGCGGCGGCGTTGATGCAGCGGCCTGTGAATGCGGATGTATCCACGCTTGAGGCTGCTTTTTGTGGCTCGGCCCCTTTGCCGATGGAGCTGTTTCGCCGGTTTGAAAAAGAAACCGGTGTGGCGATACTTGAGGGTTATGGCATGACAGAGGCCACTTGTCTGGTCTCGATCAACCCGCGGTACGGCGAAAAGAAAATCGGCTCCGTCGGTTTGCGCTTCCCCTATACCGATGTGAAAATACTGCACTGTGCAGAGGATGGCAGTATCCTGAAGGAATGTGCCGTGGATGAAGTTGGCGAAATCTGTATCAACAATCCCGGCGTAAATGTTGGCGAAACCTATACCGATCCTTCCAAGAATGTCGGGTTGTATGCCGGCGGTACGCATCTGCGGACCGGGGATTTGGGGCGTCTTGATGTAGATGGCTATCTGTGGATTACCGGACGGGCCAAGGATTTGATCATTCGCGGCGGCCATAATATCGATCCGGCGATGATCGAAGAAGCCTTGGCCGGACATCCTGACGTGGCATTTGTCGGGGCGATCGGGCAACCGGATGCCCATTCAGGCGAATTGCCCATTGCCTATGTCGAGCTGGTCGCCGGGGCGACGGCGCAATCGGCGGACCTTTTGGCCTATGCCAAGGAACATGTCGTGGAACGGGCTGCTGTGCCCAAGTATCTGGAAGTGCTGGATGAACTCCCCAAAACGGCCGTTGGCAAAATCTTCAAGCCCGATTTGCGCCGCATGGCCATCACGCGCGTTTATAATCAGGCCTTGCAATCCGCAGGTGTCGGCGCGCAGGTCGTTGCCGTGGTCGAGGATAAAAAACTTGGCCTTGTGGCGAAGCTGAGCAAAACGGATGCTACCGTTACAGATGAGGATGTCACCAAGGTTTTGGGCCTGTTTGCACGGCCTTGGGATTGGGAATAGGGGCTTATGAGCCTACGCCCTAAAACCACATCCGGCGCAGTGTTGCGTCACGCTTGATAAAATGGCGCTGCAAGGCTCCGGCCATGTGCAGCGCCAATACCACAATCAATAGCTTGCCCGCCACATCATGGATCGCAAAAAATGCGGTTTCAACCGGCTCGCTTACGGGCGCGATTGCGGGCAAGGGAAACAAGTTGAAATAACTCATGGGAAATCCGCTGGCCGAACTGGCGATCCAGCCTGACAGTGGGATCACCACCATCAGCAGATATAAAAGCCGATGCAGGGATATTGCCAGCTTTGCCTGAAAGGTCTGTGCCCCGAGAGGTTGAGGGCTGGCGGTACTTAATCGCCAGAAAATGCGCAAAAAGATCAAGCTGAATGCCATCATGCCAAAAGCCTTGTGCCAACCGTATAAATACAGATCTGCAACACCGATTTTGGCATATTGCAAGTATAGCCCCAAACCGATTTGCGAAATAATGAATATGGCTAATACCCAGTGCAGGAGCTTGCCGACGAGGCTGTAACCTGACTCTGTGTTCTTCCACAACATGTGTCAGGGCTTTCGCGAAATATAGGCAAGAACGTCGATATCCAGATTTTTTCCAACCATTTTAGGGTAGCCAGATGCGCCAAAATCATGGCGGTTTAAACGTCCGGTGATCCGCAGGGCCAGTTTTGTCCTGTCCTGTGGGGCCTGGCCGGCAAGTTGTAAAAACTGAACTTTCAGGGTGATAGGGCGGCTGGTTTTCCGCACGGTGATTGTGCCGGCCAACTCTGCCCCTAATTTAGTGAGGCGAACGCTTTTTGACTGAAAGTGGATTTCCGGGAACTTCTTGGCGTGCAGTATTTTGGGCCCGCGTAGTGCAGTGGTTGCAAAAACAAACCCGCCTTTTGCCGAACGCGTATCAATGGTCAGGGAAATATCGGATTTGTTAAAATCTTTGAAATCGAGGAGCAGTTTGGCCTTAAAATCCGGAAAACGTCCTTTGATGGGGTCATCGTTGAAAAGATAATTGAAGTTAAGCCGACTGGCGGCATGGTCAATGACGTACTCTCTGGGAGCAGAAAACGCAGGACTTGTTAGAAAAATGAACGCAATAAGCGTCTGTAAGAGTTTTTGCATAGAGTCCTCTGGGTGGTGGGCGCATAGGCCCAGTGTATTCTGGTAGAATACCTGAATAACAGCCTGACGGTATATTTATTCATTTTCTCACTATATTTTGACTGAAAGCGTGCAGAGAGTGAGGACCCATGCCCCTAATGCGTTGAAAAACAGGGTTTCAACGCATTAGGAGATTTTTGTTAAACGTCGGGGGAACAGTTCTTACCTTTACCTTGGCGCAATCGGGAGGCTCTCTAACCTGCCAATTTTTCCTGATAGCCGTGGCGTGCGGATTTGGAAATGGTGAAACGGTCTGTTTTTACCCGCAAAATTTTCCCGTCTCGCAACAACCGGTTAAGCGAACGATTTGTAGCTTCGGCGGAAACGCTGTTTTCTTTCAGGTATTCTTCAAGGTTTGCGATCAACCGTTCATGGCTGAACCGCGGTTGGTTTTCCACGATTGCAAGATATGCGGCGGAGGCCTCAAGCAGTTCAAGCAGGGTTCCTGCCCCCGATTTGGCAGCAAAATGGGCAAAGCCGTCGGTTTTGCGGGTAGGACGCACGACTTCCAGCGTGGTTTTACCTGTTTCCGTGTTCAGAGCATCACGTGCCGGTTTTTTTTTTAGGTTTGCGGATGTATCCGTGCTCTCAGCTTCGGCAACCTGTTGATCGCTGCCCAGAATAAGGGTGGCGATGGAGCTACGGCGGCGGCTGCTTTTGCCGCGCTTTGCGACAGGGCG
>JALWOO010000821.1 GCA_027083485.1 Amylibacter sp.
TTTATATCCCCAGCACCGTTTTGGCCCTGCGATTGGCGCGGGTGCTGGAAGTCCCGGTTGAAGACATTTTTGAACTGAAAGAGGAATGAATTTTATGGATTGGTTAATCACTATTTTACGTTTTGGCGCTATTTCGGTGCTTATATACCTGCTCATCGCGGTGGTGCTGATTCTGTCGCAACGTCCCAAGCCGTTTCAACAGGAAAAGGGGCTGGATTTTAACCGGATTGAATCCGGGCCTGAACCGATGCAACCTCGGCAATATCGGGCGCGTGACGGGGTGTCTCTGGCTTATCGCCAGTATGGGCAGGGTGGCCCGCTGGTGGTTGTTGTGCATGGCTCCGGTGCCTTCGGGGCGGCGTATGACGGGCTTGCACGCGATATCGCGGCCATGGGGGCGACGGTTCTGTTGCCGGATTTGCGGGGCCACGGCACCAACCCGGATCCGCGCGGGGATGTGGCCTATATCGGGCAGCTGGAGGATGATCTGCAGGATCTGATTACGCAGCATCGGCAGGACGGGCAGGAATTGGTTCTGCTGGGCCATTCTTCCGGTGGCGGTTTGGTTGTGCGCTTTGCGGGCGGGGCTTATGGCGAAACCATGGACAAGGCAATTTTGCTGGCCCCGTTTTTAAAATATAATGCCCCGACCACACGGCAACAAGCCGGCGGCTGGGCCAGAGTCCTGACCCGCAGAGTTATCGGCCTGTCGATGTTGAACGCGCTGGGGATCAAGGCTTTGAACCATCTGGTGATGATCCAGTTCAACTTTCCGGATGGCATTCGCAACGGGCCGTTTAAGGATCAGTTGACCGATGCCTATAGCTTTGCACTGAATAGCTCTTATGCGCCACGCGACGATTATCTGAAGGACATCGCCGCCTTGCCGGATTTCGCGTTGATTGTCGGGGATCAGGACGAGGCATTCATTGCGGAAGAATATGAACCGTTGATGCGGGAGGTCACCGGCAAGGGGCAGTATTTTGTGCTGGAAGGGGTGAGCCATCTTGGCATAAGCTATGACCCACAAGCCAAAGAAATCATAGAGAAATTCCTGAATGACTGACGACGAAAACCTATGCGCGGAAATGGTGCGCATACAGGATCCATTGCGGTTTTTATCGGCAATGACAGCGCCACCGGATCAACGGGCGGCGCTGTTGGTGCTTTATGCGTTCAATTTGGAAATTGCCAAGGCCCCCTGGGCCAGCCAGGAGGAAATGCTGGCGGAAATGCGCCTGCAATGGTGGCTGGACCAGGTGGCGGAAATCTATGAAAGCGGCCGCGTTTCGGCGCATATGGTGATGACGCCGCTTGCGGGTTTGGTGCAGAAACATAACCTGCCGCGTCCGGTTCTTGAGGCGATGATCACGGCCCGCCGGTGGGATATTTACAAAGAACCTTTTGCCGATCTGGCGGCTTTTGAGCGGTTCATTCAGGATACCGCCGGCGGTTTGTTACAGCTTTCCTGTCAGGTACTTGCCCCGTCAGAGCTGCCAAAGGCAGAGAATCTGGCGGCGCATGCCTGTTCGCGCGGGGTGGCTGCCTGGCTGCTGGCGGTGCCGTCCTATTTGGAAAAAGGCCGGGTTCCTTTGGTGGAAGTGTCGCCGGACGGTGTAAAAAAAATTGCACAAAACGCATATGATAAGGGCTTAAATGTGCAAAAATCGCTATTTAAATATCACAAAACCAGCATTCCTGCCTTGCGGGCTGGTTGGTGGGCGCCTCAGGTTTTGCGCCGTGCAATAAAGGATCCGGAACGGGTGTTTCAGGGTGGACTTTGCGCCTCTGATGCACGGTTGCGTGCCGGCTTGATCTGGAAATCAATGATCGGGAGCTTTTGAAAAAATAAATCCTTGCAATATTCGGGGGCTATCCTATCGTGAACAAAAGGTACGTAATGCTGACGTAAATTTACGATTGGATCCGCTATGAAGGATATGAAATTCGACCCCCGATTTGCCCGCCGTATGGCCGGAATGCAGGCCTCCGAGATTCGGGAGCTGCTAAAGGTAATTTCCTTGCCTGGTGTGATTTCATTTGCCGGTGGTATTCCTGATCCCGAATTATTTCCTCGCGTGGAAATTGCTGCCGCATACAAAGAGATCATGGCGGACCCCACCACGGCAGCACAGGCGTTGCAGTATTCGGTGAGCGAAGGGGATCCGGATTTGCGGGGCTGGATCGTTCAACATATGGCTAGCAAAGGCATTGCTTGCGGGATCGACAATATCCTGATCACCAGTGGCTCCCAACAGGCTTTGGAATTTATTGGCAAGATGTTCTTGTCGCCACAGGATACGGCGTTGGTGGCGGCTCCGACCTATTTGGGCGCATTGCAGGCCTTTGCGGCCAATGAACCGGTTTACGATATTTTAGGGTTTTCGGGTCATAACCGAACGGCGCAGTCCTACCAGCAGGCGGCGGACCAGGCTGGCGGGCGTGTGGGCTTTGCCTATGTGGTGCCGGATTTTGCAAATCCGACGGGGCAGACCCTTGATTTGGCAGAACGCAAAGCACTGCTGCACATGGCTGGTGAGCTTGATTGTCCTGTGGTCGAGGACAGCCCCTATGGCGCGCTTCGCTATGAAGGGGAGCCGGTGATGCCCTTGCAGGCATTGGATGTGGCGCGCTGCGGGTCGATCAATGACTCGCGGGTGCTGTATTGCGGCTCATTCTCCAAG
>JALWOO010000822.1 GCA_027083485.1 Amylibacter sp.
GGAATTCGTGCAATTCCACCCGACCGGCATTTACGGTGCCGGCTGCCTAATCACCGAGGGCGCGCGCGGGGAGGGGGGCTATCTGACCAACTCCGAAGGCGAACGGTTCATGGAACGCTATGCGCCTACCTACAAGGATCTGGCCAGCCGCGATGTGGTATCGCGCTGTATGACCATGGAAATCCGCGCCGGTCGCGGTGTGGGTCCGAAAAAAGATCACATCCACCTGAACCTGAGCCATCTGCCCCCCGAGGCCCTGGCTGAACGTCTGCCGGGCATTACCGAAAGCGCCCGCATCTTTGCCGGTGTGGATCTGACCAAGGAACCTATTCCGGTGTTGCCGACCGTGCATTACAACATGGGCGGTATTCCCACCAACTATTGGGGTGAGGTGCTGAACCCGACCGCCCGTAATCACGACCGGATTTTGCCGGGCCTGATGGCTGTTGGCGAAGCAGGCTGTGCCTCGGTTCACGGGGCCAACCGGCTCGGCTCGAACTCGCTGATCGATCTGGTGGTCTTTGGCCGCGCTGCTGCAATCAAGGCCGGCGAAATTGTCGATCCAAAGGAACCGAACCGGGAGCTGAACGAAGCATCGGTTGAACAGTCCATGGAACGTTTTGACAAATTGCGCAACGCAAACGGCAGCATCTCCACCGCCGATCTGCGCCTTGAAATGCAGGTCACCATGCAAGAAGACGCCGCCGTCTTCCGCACCGAGGAAACCCTTGCACAAGGGGTGGAAAAAATGACCAAGGTTGCCGCGAAACTGGATGATCTGAAAGTCACGGACCGCTCTCTGGTCTGGAATTCCGATCTGATGGAAACGCTGGAACTGACCAACCTGATGCCGAATGCGCTGGCCACCATTAATGGTGCCCTTGCCCGTAAAGAAAGTCGCGGTGCCCATGCCCGCGAGGATTTCCCGGATCGCGATGACAAAAACTGGCGTAAACACACGCTGGCCAAGGTCGACGGCAACAAGGTGAAACTCAGCTATCGCAACGTGCATGTAGAACCGCTTTCTGCCGAAAAAGACGGCGGTATCGACATGAAAAAACTGGCCCCGAAAAAACGGGTCTACTAGAGGGATCCATGATTTTGCGCATTGCCCTATTCACCTTCGCCCTGATCGGGTTTGGCACATCGGCAAGCCTTGCCGGCGTGCGGATCCCGCTCGGGGCGGCGATGGCACAATGCGCGCAATCGGCCTCTGTCTATGGGCAAACCCTGTTTGGTCAGGGCGGCGAAACCGCCGATTCCGACCGTCAGCAAAGTCATTACCGCAGCTGCGTCAGGGCCAAGTCCGGCCAATACCCCCCAAAACAGGCGGGTAAAACCGGATTGCGGATTTCCGGTTCTGCCAGCATCGGCCTCGTTTGGAAATAACTGTGGAAAGGGAAGACCAATGAAAATTGCAAAATACTCTTTGCTAGCAGCGTTGCTCATTCCAATGGTCGCATGCGCAGATAACCGCAGGCTTGTTTCACAGGATCAGGCCCGGGCGGTTTGTACCGAACGCGCACTGGATTTTGCCGACACCCTGCGCGGTGCATCCGGTGAATTTCCGGGCTTGCTGCAAGTGCAGGATTTTTACCGCTCCTGTTACCACGCCAAGGCCGGTGTGAACCCGCCGAACAAATTCGCGCTGAACCAGACCAAGGTTTTCAACCTGAACAAGGTCTTGCACAAATGATGCGCGGCCTCCCCTTTGCATTTCTGGCGCTGTCGGCCTGCATAGAGCAACCGACACCGACCATGACGCGCCCGCAAGCCGAAGCCTATTGCGCACCACGGGCACAGGAGTATGCCCGCCAACCGGTACCGGTGATGGCAGACGGGGCTTTGCAGGTGGGCTTACAGGCGGAAACGCCA
Source organism: Amylibacter sp. (assembly GCA_027083485.1). Taxonomy (GTDB): domain Bacteria; phylum Pseudomonadota; class Alphaproteobacteria; order Rhodobacterales; family Rhodobacteraceae; genus Amylibacter. The sequence goes on from JALWOO010000822.1 coordinate 1,876, forward strand.
GATGATTTCATGGTGCAGGATTATTACCGGCATTGTGTTTTTTCAAAATCCGGTCAGCGCCCCTCGGCGCGTCTGGAGTGGAGACTATGACAAAAATGCGCCTTTATCCTCTTTCGGCCTGTGCGCAGGTCTTGCTTACAATATCCAATATTCCGCCAACCGGAGACTTACCATGGTAGAACTGACCCTCCCGAAAAATTCGCGTATGACCGTGGGTAAAACATGGCCCAAACCGGCAGGGGCCAATGTGCGGGCCTTTAAAATTTACCGCTATAATCCGGATGAAAACGCCAATCCGCGCGTGGATACCTATTTCGTCGATATGGACGATTGCGGCCCGATGGTGCTGGATGCGCTGATCAAGATCAAAAACGAAATTGATCCGACATTGACCTTCCGGCGGTCTTGTCGCGAAGGTATCTGCGGCTCTTGCGCCATGAACATTGATGGCAAAAACACGCTGGCCTGTATTTTCGGCATGGATGAAATCTCGGGCGATGTGCGGATCTACCCCCTGCCGCATATGCCCGTGGTCAAGGATCTGATCCCCGATTTGACCAATTTCTATGCCCAGCACGCCAGCATCATGCCGTGGCTGGAAACAGTGACCAGCGCGCCGGAAAAAGAATGGCGTCAATCCATTGAAGACCGCAAGAAACTCGACGGCCTGTATGAATGCGTGATGTGCGCCAGTTGCTCCACCAGCTGCCCGAGCTATTGGTGGAATTCGGACCGCTACCTCGGTCCCGCCGCGCTGTTGCACGCCTATCGCTGGATCATCGACAGTCGCGACGAGGCCACCGGCACC
>JALWOO010000823.1:0-974 GCA_027083485.1 Amylibacter sp.
CTGCAAGCCCGGCGTGCGGCCCAGCGCCTCGCGAAATTCGCGCCCCTGGGCAATGGCGGATTTCTGTACTGCTTCGCCAATGACTTCGGCGGCCTCGGCGGGGGAATATTTCTCCGCCAGCACGTCATAGATTTCCTTGATGATCTCCGCCTCTATGCGGCGTTTTTCGAGCATTGGCAAAGGGTTGTCATCTGACATGAATGTATTCCTTACGGGTTTTGCCGGTCTTTCCAGCGGTAATAGACAAGCGCGCCACGGGCCACGCGGCGCAGGATCGGTTGCATCGGGATCGGGTGCAAATCACTGAACGGCAGCGCCACATCCGGCGCGTCCACCGCCAGCCGTGACAGTTCGCGACCGGCCGCAACCGCCAGTGCCACCCCGCGCCCGTTAAAACCGGTGGCGACGAAATAGCCTTCTCCCAGCCGGTGAAAATGCGGGTAATGGTCCGGTGTCACCCCCACATAACCGGACCAGATATGGCTGAAACGCGGCATGCCCAATTGCGGATAGGCCCGTTGCAAGCGGTTGCCAAGCATGGTTTGCAGACGCGACGACACCGCCAGCGGCAGCATCAGCGCCGCGCCGGTTATCAGGCGTCCACGCGCGTCCTTGCGAAAATAATACAGATCGTTGCGTGTGTCCGACATGGCTTGCCGTTCCGGCAGGATTTCCGCCTGCAAGGCTTCGCTCAACGGTTCCGTTGCCAATTGCCAGGCGGTCAGCGGCACCACAGAGCGCGCCACCTGCCCGTTCGGCCCGCCATAGCATCCGGTGGTCTGGATCACCCGATCAGCGCGCACCCGCCCTGCCCGCGTTGCCAGTTGCCAGCCATCCCCGTAAGCACGCACATCACTCACTGGCGTATTTTCAAATATCTGCACGCCCAGCCCTTCGCAAACCTGCGCCAGACCGCGCGCCAGCATCAGCGGGTTGATATGCCCCCCTTGCCGGTTCAGCATGCCGCCATACCA
>JALWOO010000823.1:984-2674 GCA_027083485.1 Amylibacter sp.
AAGCGATCCCCCGCCGCTTTATCCAGCATTTCACAGCTTGCCCCCCGCGCAGACCAGGCCGCGCAACGGGCCTCGCTTACCGATAAATGGGCCGCCGTATGGGCCGGCTGGAACCAGCCCGCCTGTTCAGCCTCGCAGGCGATGTTATGGGTTTTCGCCAGATCAAACAGGAACTGCGCCGATTGTTGCACCAGCTGGACAAACCGTTCCCCCGTTTCCCCGAAACGCGCCTCTATGGCGTCAGGCTCGGCACCGGCGAGAACCGGAATCACCTGCCCGTTGTTGCGCCCCGATCCGCCCCAGCCGATTGTCTGCGCCTCGAGCAAGGCCACCCGATACCCCGCCTGCGCCAGATGCAGCGCCGTGGACAGGCCGGTATAGCCGCCCCCCACAATCGCCACATCCACGTGATGGTCGCCTTGCAAGGCCGGTTGTGGCCTGCGCGAGGGGGAAACCGCCTCCCAGAGGGATTGCGGCGCGGCGTCGGGCCAGGATGCAGGTATTGTCATCGGGATCTCCGGCTATTGATTACCGGAACTTTGTCTACCGGCAGGGCGCAAGAATCAAGGCGTTTGCGATGTGTTATGAAAGTCCTGCCCGCATCGGAGAAACAGTGTTCTAATCCTTGGGCCTTTGCACCGTCAAAACGCAACAAATGAGCTATACACGTGACATTATTGGTGTTTGGTTGCATATTTATTCAGCAATATAGAACAGAGTTGCGACATACGATAAATCCTCTAGCATAGCCCTACAAACCCACAGCCAGAGGTTCCCATGTCCGACACATCCGCCCTGATTGATACTATCCGCAACAGTGTTATTGGCGAAGGCCAGCCTTTGAACGGTCCTTTCGGGCCGCGCCAGATTGTCTATGCGGATTATACCGCCTCCGGCCGGTCGCTCTCCTTTATCGAGGATTACCTGCGCGATCAGGTGATGCCCTATTACGCCAATACCCATACAGAGGCCTCGGGCACCGGATTGATTACCTCCGGACTGCGCGAAGAGGCCCGCGAGCTGGTAAAAAAATCTGTTGGTGCCAGTGAAGCGGACGCGCTGATCTTTTGCGGGTCGGGCATGACCGGGGCGGTTAACCGGTTGATCACCATTTTGGGCATCAACCAAACCCCCAACACCGCCCCCTTGCCCAGCGCCGAGCGCCCTGTGGTGTTTATTGGACCCTATGAGCATCATTCAAACGAATTGACATGGCGTGAAACCATTGCGGATGTGGTGACCATCCATGAAACCGCAGAGGGGGCGATTGATCTGGCCCATCTGCAAGCAGAATTGCAGCGCCATGCGGATCGCCCGATGAAAATCGGCAGCTTTTCGGCGGCCTCCAATGTAACCGGCATTTGCAGCGATGTGGATGCGATCACCGGCTTGTTGCACGATCACGGGGCGCTGGCCTTCTGGGATTACGCGGCAGCGGGGCCTTATGTGCCGATTGATATGAACCCCTCTGCGGATCCGCGCCTGCACAAGGATGTGATTTTCCTGTCGCCCCATAAATTCATCGGCGGGCCGGGAACCCCCGGGATCCTGCTGGCCAAGCGTGCCCTGTTGCACAACACGGTTCCCGCACAGCCCGGCGGGGGTACTGTTTCCTATGTGAGTGCGTCGGATCACCGCTATGTCACCGATCCCGAAGCCCGCGAGGAGGCCGGCACACCGGCGATCCTTG
>JALWOO010000824.1 GCA_027083485.1 Amylibacter sp.
CGCGGCGACCCATGATTTTTTCGCCCCCGGTGCGGGGGAAAACGCGATTCCGGACGATTGGGATGACGATTTCCTGTCAGGCGATCAGGACCCTTTCGCCCCGATTAAACCTGCGCAGGAAAACCCGCCGGTGGCCCCTGTGCATGACCCTGTTGATGTGGTGGTGGAAACCACCCCGCCACCGGAGCCGCCACCTGAACCGGCCCCTGTGGAGCCTGTGGCTGAGCCGGTTATCAAGGTCCAGAACGACCGTGTAAAACCGGATGCCGCGCGTATTTTCCTGCAAGCGGCAGGGCTGGACGACAGCCGCATTGCCGATGATGAGTTGTCCGAAATCATGGCGCGATCCGGCGAGGTTTTTCGCACATTGATAGAGGGCGCGCGCGAGGTGCTTATGGCGCGCACCGGTATCAAAGACGAATTGAACCTGCAAAAAACTACCATTTCACCCGATGGAAATAACCCGATCAAATTTTCCATCAGCGGCCTGCAAGCGGTGGAAGCCATGATCAAACCCACGGTCCCCGGCTATAAACCGGCCCCTGATGCGGCGCGCGAAGCCATGAACGACATCAAGGCCCACGAGGTGGCGATGATGTCCGGCATGGAAACCGCGATCAAAGGCCTGCTGGCGCGGTTTGATCCGGATGTATTGGCGCAAAAACTGCAGGCCGATGGCGGGCGGCGCGGGCTGCTCAAGGGCAAAAAGGCCCGCTATTGGGAGGTGTTCGAACAGATGTACGGCCAGATTTCACAAGAGGCCGCCGAGGATTACAACACCCTGTTTGGCAAAGAATTTTCCAAAGCCTATGAAGCCCAGCTTCGGGCGGTAAAACAGGCGGATAAAAAGGATTGAGACCATGGATTTCCGAACTATTAAGGAGACTGTCTAAGTGTCGTGGGAGAGCAAAGTAATCTGGAGCGAGGGGCTGTTTTTACAGCCGCATCATTTTCAGCAAAATGACAGGTATCTGGAATCGATGATTTCAGGGGTTGCGCGCGGGATTGCGCCCTATGTCTGGGGGTTTCGGGAGCTGTCCATAGATGACGAGCTGCTGCGGTTGGGCAAATTCGCCATTCGGTCCTGTAGCGGCATCACGCCGGACGGGGCACCGTTTCGGGTGCCGGCGGTGGATGATTTGCCACCGGCCATGGATATTCCCAAAACCATCAAGAATTCGGTGATCTATCTGACCGTGCCAACCCGCCGTCAGGGGGCGGCCGAGGTGGAGCTGGAATATCGGGAAAACTCCGCCACACGCTATTTGCCCTCCGAGGTCGATGTCTCCAACACGGTTGGCAACGACAAGAAACAGACCGCTATTGCCGTGGGCAAGCTGCGGCTGCAATTTGCGCTGGATGTGGATGATCTGGAGGATCGGCTGATACTGCCGATTGCCAAGGTGATCGAAGTGCGCACCGACGGGGAAATCCTTCTGGATCGCAATTTTATTCCGTCGGTTCTGGATCATCGGGCCGCGCGGCCACTGGCCGAATTCCTGCGCGAAATCGAGGGTCTGCTTGGTCATCGCTGCGAGGCTCTTTCCGGGCGGCTTTCGGATAGCGGCCCGTCCAAGGGTGTGGCCGAATTGTCCGATTTCCTGTTGTTGATCGCGGTCAACCGTCTGTTGCCGCAGGTGCGCCACCTGATCAGCATCGAAAACACCCATCCCTGTGCGCTCTACGGGTTTCTGGTGGGCATGGCGGGGGAATTGTCGACCTTTATGACCAGCGAAAAACGCGCGCCGGAATTCCCGCTTTATCAGCATGACAACCTGAGCCAGACCTATCAACCGGTGATGCGGGTTTTGCGCCAGTATCTGAGCGCGGTGCTGGAACAGAATGCCGTTAAAATCGAGCTGCAACCGCGCAAATACGGGGTCAGCGTGGCGGTGATTGCCGACAAGCGTTTGTTGTCGGGGGGCACCCAGATGGTGCTGGCCTGCAAGGCGGAAACGCCGGCGGAAAACGTGCGCCGCCATATTCCGACACAGGCAAAAATCGGCCCCGTAGAGGACATCCGCCAGCTGGTGAATTCGGCCTTGCCGGGCATCGGGTTGCGTCCGTTGCCGGTGGCACCGCGTCAAATTCCCTATCATGCGGGGGTGGTGTATTTCGAACTTGATCCGGACAGCCCGTATTGGAAAAAAATGCGCTCTTCCGGGGGCTTGGCCGTGCATGTGGCCGGCGAATTCCCGGGTCTGGAAATGGAATTATGGGCAATCCGCGCCAGTTGATCTGGCCTGAAAAGGAGATGTAAGCGTGAACAGTGACGATCCTTTTGCCGAACCGGAAGACACGGATAAAACCGTTATTCGCCTGAATCCGGGGGGACGTTTGGCCCCCCCCGGCACCACACACGGCTGGGCTTTCGCTGCCCCGCCAGGGCGCGCAGCGCCGGCAACACGCCCTCCCGCCGCGCCGGATCGCCGCCATAGCTGCGCCCCGGCACCGTCTCGGCGCCCGGCGCGGCGTAGTTGCGGTTGAACTTGAAACCCACCTGCGGCTGAAAGGTCAGCCCGGTGAAAAGCTCGGCCAGTTGCCGCACGTCGTCCTGCGTGTAGCTGGCGCCGACGCCCAGCGTGTGCAGCTCCATCACCTCGCGCGCCAGGTTCTCGTTGAGCCCGCGCTTGCCCTTCGAGCGCAGCCCCGCCTTGCTGTTCGGCCCGATCG